>NZ_CP150176.1:0-167500 GCF_037964945.1 Bacillus sp. FSL K6-1003
ATGGAAAATATATTAGACCTGTGGAACCAAGCCCTTGCTCAAATTGAAAAAAAATTGAGCAAACCGAGTTTCGAGACTTGGATGAAATCAACGAAAGCCCACTCACTGCAAGGGGATACATTGACAATTACCGCTCCTAATGAATTTGCCAGAGACTGGCTGGAGTCCAGGTACTTGCATCTCATTGCAGATACTATATATGAATTAACCGGGGAAGAATTGAGCATTAAATTTGTCATTCCTCAAAATCAAGATGTCGAAGACTTTATGCCAAAACCGCAAGTCAAAAAAGCGGTAAAAGAAGATACATCTGATTTTCCTCAAAATATGCTCAACCCAAAGTATACATTTGATACTTTTGTCATCGGATCTGGAAACCGATTCGCTCACGCAGCTTCCCTAGCAGTAGCGGAAGCACCTGCAAAAGCATACAACCCTTTATTTATCTACGGAGGCGTTGGATTAGGGAAAACACACTTAATGCATGCGATCGGCCATTATGTAATAGATCATAATCCTTCTGCCAAAGTGGTTTATCTGTCTTCTGAGAAATTTACTAACGAGTTCATCAACTCTATTCGGGATAATAAAGCAGTTGATTTCCGCAATCGCTACCGAAATGTTGATGTGCTTTTGATAGATGATATTCAATTTTTAGCCGGGAAAGAACAAACGCAAGAAGAATTTTTCCATACTTTCAACACGCTGCACGAAGAAAGCAAACAAATCGTCATTTCAAGTGATAGACCGCCTAAAGAAATTCCGACACTTGAAGACAGATTGCGTTCACGCTTTGAATGGGGTCTGATTACAGATATCACGCCTCCTGATTTAGAAACGAGAATTGCGATTTTAAGAAAAAAAGCCAAAGCGGAAGGCTTGGATATTCCGAACGAGGTTATGCTTTATATCGCAAATCAAATCGACAGCAACATTCGGGAGCTGGAAGGGGCATTAATCAGGGTCGTTGCGTATTCATCTTTAATTAATAAAGACATTAATGCCGATCTGGCCGCTGAGGCATTAAAAGATATTATTCCTTCCTCAAAACCGAAAGTGATTACAATAAAAGAAATTCAGAGAGTAGTAGGCCAGCAATTCAATATTAAGCTTGAGGATTTCAAAGCAAAAAAACGGACAAAATCGGTAGCATTCCCGCGTCAAATCGCTATGTACTTATCGAGAGAAATGACTGACTCCTCTCTCCCTAAAATTGGGGAGGAATTCGGTGGCCGTGACCATACAACCGTTATTCATGCACATGAAAAAATCTCAAAACTGATGGCAGATGATGAACAGCTTCAGCAGCATGTAAAAGAAATTAAGGAACAGCTTAAATAATAGGGTCGGGGATAAATCGGGAGAAGTGTGAATAACTTTTCTAAAGTCATGCACAGTCTGTCCACATGTGGATAGGCTGTGTTTCCTGTCTTTTTCACAACTTATCCACAAATCCACAAGCCCTACTATTACTTCTACTACTTTTTTTAAAAAAAATATATATATTAATACATTATCCGTTAGGAGGATAAAAATGAAATTTACGATTCAAAAAGATCGTCTTGTTGAAAGTGTCCAAGATGTGTTAAAAGCAGTTTCATCCAGAACTACAATTCCGATTTTGACCGGTATTAAGATCGTTGCCTCAGATGAAGGGGTATCTTTTACAGGAAGCGATTCAGATATTTCCATCGAGTCTTTTATTCCGAAAGAAGAAGGAGATAAAGAAATCGTTACGATTGAACAGCCAGGCAGCATTGTATTACAAGCCCGCTTCTTTAGCGAAATTGTAAAAAAACTCCCGATGGCAGCTGTAGAAATCGAAGTGCAAAATCAATATCTGACGATTATCCGCTCTGGAAAAGCCGAATTTAACCTAAATGGACTTGATGCTGATGAATATCCGCATTTGCCGCAGATCGAAGAGCATCATGCGATTCAGATTCCTACGGATTTGTTAAAAAACCTAATTAGACAAACAGTGTTTGCGGTGTCCACCTCAGAAACACGTCCTATATTGACAGGTGTAAACTGGAAAGTGGAGAAAAGTGAATTATTATGCACTGCGACGGATAGCCACCGTTTGGCTTTAAGAAAAGCCAAACTTGATATTTCAGAAGACAGATCCTATAACGTCGTGATTCCGGGTAAGAGCTTAACTGAACTCAGCAAAATTTTAGATGACAACCAAGAACTAGTAGATATCGTCATTACAGAAACCCAGGTTCTGTTTAAAGCAAAAAACGTCTTGTTCTTCTCGCGCCTGCTGGATGGAAATTACCCAGATACAACGAGCCTTATTCCGCAAGAAAGCAAGACAGAAATCATTGTGAACACAAAAGAATTCCTTCAGGCGATTGATCGTGCATCTCTATTAGCCAGAGAAGGACGCAATAACGTGGTGAAGCTTTCTGCAAAGCCTGCTGAATCAATTGAGATTTCTTCTAATTCACCTGAAATCGGAAAAGTTGTGGAAGCAGTTCTTGCAGATCAGATTGAGGGTGAGGAATTAAATATCTCTTTTAGTCCAAAATATATGCTGGATGCATTAAAGGTGCTTGAAGGAGCAGAGATACGTGTCAGCTTTACAGGAGCTATGAGACCTTTCTTAATTCGCACGCCGAATGATGAAACAATCGTACAGCTTATCCTCCCTGTCAGAACCTATTAATCCGATATACGGCTGCCGACCTGTTCGGCAGCTTTTCTATTCGGTATCTGCTCCGTCAAGTTTTCCCTTTCCCTAATTCGTTTTTTTTTAGTACAATTAGATATTAGTGATATTTGAAAGAGGTCGATATAATGGCAAATCCGATTTCTATTGATACAGAGATGATTACACTCGGTCAATTTCTGAAATTAGCCGATGTGATTCAGTCAGGCGGTATGGCAAAGTGGTTTTTGAGCGAGCATGAAGTGCTTGTAAACAATGAGCCGGACAATCGCCGCGGCAGAAAGCTGTATGTTGGAGATGTGGTAGAGATTGAAGGATTTGGTTCATTTCAAGTCGTCAATTAAAGCGGGTGACACTGATTGCATATCCAGAACTTAGAACTGACATCTTACCGCAACTACGAACATGCTGAACTTCAATTTGAAAATAAAGTAAATGTGATCATTGGAGAAAATGCCCAGGGGAAAACAAACCTCATGGAAGCGATCTATGTCTTGTCCATGGCGAAATCGCATCGGACTTCAAATGACAAAGAACTTATCCGATGGGACAAAGACTATGCTAAAATAGAGGGAAGAGTGATGAAGATAAACGGAGCGATTCCGATGCAGCTCGTCATCTCCAAAAAGGGTAAAAAGGGCAAGGTCAATCATATCGAACAGCAAAAGCTCAGCCAGTATGTCGGTGCCCTCAACACCATCATGTTTGCGCCGGAAGATTTAAACCTTGTAAAGGGAAGCCCTCAAGTGAGACGGAGGTTTCTTGACATGGAAATCGGCCAAGTTTCTCCCGTCTACCTGTATGACCTTTCTCTTTACCAGAAGATTCTTTCCCAGCGAAATCATTTTCTGAAGCAGCTGCAAACAAGAAAACAAACTGACAGAACAATGCTTGATGTTCTGACTGATCAGCTTATTGAAGTTGCCGCAAAAGTCGTCGTAAAACGTCTGCAATTCACGGCACAGCTCGAAAAATGGGCGCAGCCTATCCATTCGGGCATCTCAAGAGGGCTTGAGGAACTGACGCTGAAGTACCATACGGCTCTTGAGGTATCAGATCCTGAAGACTTGTCGAAAATAGGAGATAGCTATCAAGAAGCGTTTTCTAAATTAAGAGAAAAAGAAATTGAGCGTGGCGTCACGCTGTCTGGACCTCATCGGGATGATGTTCTTTTCTATGTGAACGGACGCGATGTGCAGACGTACGGTTCTCAAGGACAGCAGCGGACGACGGCATTATCCCTTAAGCTGGCTGAGATTGACCTGATCCATGAAGAAATCGGAGAATATCCCATTTTACTATTGGATGATGTGCTGAGTGAGCTGGATGATTATCGCCAATCGCACTTGCTTCATACCATCCAGGGCCGTGTACAAACGTTTGTCACAACGACAAGCGTTGATGGCATTGATCACGAAACCTTACGGCAAGCAGGAATGTTCCGTGTGCAAAACGGTGCGTTAGTGAAGTGAAGAAATGAGGTGGGCAATTGTATATTCATTTAGGTGATGATTTTGTGGTTTCAACATGCGATATTATTGGCATTTTTGATTTTAAAGCCAACATGTCGCCAATTGTTGAAGAATTTCTGAAAAAACAGAAACACAAGCTGGTGCCTTCCGTAAACGGCACACCCAAATCTATCGTAGTCACGGTTCAGAATATATATTACTCTCCCTTATCTTCCAGCACATTAAAAAAACGTGCGCAATTTATGGTTGAAATAGATTCTTAGTGATTTTTATAACGAATATATTGTTTAAGAAAAGTGTAGGTGAATAACGTGGCTATGGAACAGCAGCAAAATAGTTATGATGAAAATCAGATACAGGTACTAGAAGGATTGGAAGCTGTTCGTAAAAGACCGGGGATGTACATCGGTTCAACTAACAGTAAAGGTCTTCACCATCTGGTATGGGAAATTGTCGACAATAGTATTGACGAAGCCCTGGCCGGTTATTGTACAGATATCAATATCCTAATTGAAAAAGACAACAGCATCACAGTAATTGATAATGGCCGCGGGATTCCAGTCGGTATTCATGAGAAAATGGGCCGTCCTGCGGTTGAAGTCATTATGACTGTGCTTCACGCCGGAGGGAAATTTGACGGAAGCGGATATAAAGTGTCCGGAGGTTTGCACGGTGTAGGTGCCTCGGTCGTTAACGCGTTATCAACAGAGCTTGATGTGACTGTTCACCGTGACGGAAAAATCCATCGTCAAGTCTATAACCGCGGTATCCCGGTTTCTGATCTCGAGGTTATTGGCGAAACGGATCATACCGGAACGACTACACATTTTGTTCCAGATCCTGAAATTTTCACGGAAACAACTGAGTATGAATATGATCTGCTTGCTAACCGTGTTCGTGAACTAGCCTTTTTGACAAAAGGCGTAAACATCACGATTGAAGATAAACGTGAAGGACAAGAACGCAAAAATGAGTATCATTACGAAGGCGGAATAAAAAGCTATGTAGAGTATTTAAACCGCTCCAAAGAAGTTGTCCATGAAGAGCCGATTTATATTGAAGGCGAAAAGGACGGCATTACGGTTGAAGTCGCTCTGCAATACAATGACGGCTACACAAGCAATATTTACTCATTTACAAACAATATCAACACGTACGAAGGCGGTACCCATGAAGCCGGTTTTAAAACAGGGCTGACTCGTGTCATCAATGATTACGCCAGAAAAAAAGGACTCATAAAAGAAAATGATCCAAACTTGAGCGGAGATGATGTGAGAGAAGGGCTTACCGCGATTATCTCGATCAAACACCCGGATCCGCAGTTCGAAGGCCAAACGAAAACAAAATTAGGCAACTCAGAGGCACGGACTATCACAGATACGTTATTTTCTGCGGCGTTGGAAACATTTATGCTGGAAAATCCAGATGCGGCCAGAAAAATCGTTGACAAAGGTTTAATGGCAGCAAGAGCAAGAATGGCTGCGAAAAAAGCACGTGAATTAACGCGCCGCAAAAGCGCTTTGGAGATTTCAAACCTTCCCGGTAAATTAGCGGACTGCTCTTCGAAAGACCCGAGCATCTCCGAGTTATATATCGTAGAGGGTGACTCTGCCGGAGGATCTGCAAAACAGGGGCGTGACAGACATTTCCAGGCCATTTTGCCGCTTAGAGGTAAAATCCTGAACGTTGAAAAAGCAAGGCTTGATAAAATTCTTTCTAACAACGAAGTTCGTTCTATGATTACTGCACTCGGCACAGGTATCGGGGAAGATTTCAACTTGGAAAAAGCCCGTTATCACAAAGTTGTCATTATGACAGATGCCGACGTTGACGGCGCGCACATCAGAACATTGCTGTTGACGTTCTTTTACAGATATATGCGTCAGATTATCGAAAACGGCTATGTGTACATCGCGCAGCCGCCGCTCTACAAAGTCCAGCAGGGTAAACGTGTTGAATATGCCTACAATGACAAGCAGCTTGAGGAACTGTTGCAAACTCTTCCTCAAACGCCTAAGCCTGGATTGCAGCGTTACAAAGGTCTTGGTGAAATGAATGCCACCCAGCTTTGGGAGACAACTATGGATCCGAGCTCAAGAACGCTTCTGCAGGTGACTCTAGAGGATGCAATGGATGCAGATGAAACGTTCGAAATGCTGATGGGAGACAAAGTAGAACCGCGCAGAAATTTCATAGAAGCAAATGCGAGATACGTGAAAAATCTCGACATCTAATAATAAAAAGCCTTATTTCCAATTAGAAATAAGGCTTTTTTCTGAACTGGACAGTACCCAGGAATTCTTATAAAACCTATATATTCTAGTAATTTAATGTGTATAAGTATAAGTTTATTGATATAATGGAGAATAGCGAAATCGTATTGAAGATCATAATGGACAATCTACTCCCACATAATTTCATGTGATACTTCAGGGAGGTTTTTTAATGAGTGAACAAAACACACCAAAAGTTCGTGAAATAAATATCAGTCAGGAAATGCGCACGTCCTTTCTGGATTATGCGATGAGCGTTATCGTATCCCGGGCACTGCCGGATGTGCGTGACGGTTTAAAACCGGTTCACAGACGGATTTTATACGCGATGAATGATTTAGGCATGACGAGTGACAAGCCGTATAAAAAATCGGCTCGTATCGTCGGAGAAGTTATCGGGAAATACCATCCTCACGGTGATTCAGCGGTATATGAATCTATGGTCAGAATGGCGCAGGATTTCAACTACCGTTATATGCTTGTCGACGGTCATGGAAACTTTGGTTCTGTAGACGGAGACTCAGCCGCTGCGATGCGTTACACCGAAGCCAGAATGTCTAAGATCGCCATGGAAATTCTGCGAGACATTACAAAAGACACGATTGATTATCAAGATAACTATGATGGGTCAGAGAGAGAACCTGTTGTCATGCCGTCAAGATTCCCAAACCTGCTTGTAAATGGAGCAGCCGGAATTGCAGTCGGAATGGCTACAAATATTCCGCCGCACCAGCTTGGAGAAATTATTGACGGAGTGCTTGCTGTAAGCGAGAACAAGGACATAACAATCCAAGAGCTGATGGAATTCATTCCTGGACCGGATTTCCCGACTGCCGGACAAATTTTAGGCAGAAGCGGAATCCGCAAGGCATATGAATCCGGAAGAGGTTCTATTACGATTCGGGCAAAAGCAGAAATTGAAGAAACTTCTTCAGGGAAAGAAAGAATTTTAGTAACAGAACTCCCTTATCAGGTGAATAAAGCGCGTCTAATTGAGAAGATTGCTGATCTTGTCAGGGATAAGAAAATTGAAGGAATAACTGATTTGCGTGATGAATCTGACCGTAACGGTATGCGGATTGTCATTGAAATCAGACGAGATGCCAATGCGCATGTTATCCTGAACAACCTGTACAAACAGACAGCCCTGCAAACTTCCTTCGGGATTAATATGCTGGCGCTTGTTGACGGCGAGCCGAAGGTATTAAATTTAAAGCAATGCCTGGTGCATTACCTCGATCACCAAAAAGTCGTTATCAGACGCCGTACTGCTTATGAATTGCGTAAAGCGGAGGCGAGAGCGCATATTTTGGAAGGATTAAGGATTGCTCTTGATCATCTTGATGCAGTTATATCCCTTATCCGTAGCTCTCAAACGGCTGAAATTGCGAGAACAGGGTTAATTGAACAATTCTCGCTGACCGAAAAGCAAGCCCAAGCTATTCTAGACATGAGGCTCCAGCGTTTAACAGGATTGGAAAGAGAAAAGATTGAAGAAGAATACCAATCCCTTATTAAATTAATTGCAGAGCTTAAAGAAATCTTAGCCAATGAAGAAAAAGTGCTTGAGATCATCCGTGAAGAGCTTACAGAAATTAAAGAGCGTTTCAACGATGAAAGACGCACTGAGATCGTTACTGCCGGTCTTGAAACAATTGAAGATGAAGATCTCATCGAAAGAGAGAACATCGTTGTCACCCTGACACATAACGGATATATCAAACGTCTGCCTGCTTCGACCTACCGCAGTCAAAAGCGCGGAGGAAAAGGCGTTCAGGGAATGGGAACAAACGAAGATGATTTCGTTGAACATTTGATCTCTACTTCAACACATGACACGATTCTCTTCTTCTCCAACAAAGGGAAAGTGTATCGTGCAAAAGGGTATGAAATCCCTGAATACGGTAGAACCGCTAAGGGAATCCCGATTATCAATCTGTTGGAGGTAGAAAAAGGTGAATGGATTAACGCAATTATCCCAGTCACTGCATTCGAAGAAGATCTCTATCTCTTCTTCACAACAAAACATGGGATTTCAAAACGCACTTCACTGTCTCAGTTTGCTAATATCCGTAACAACGGCTTAATTGCGCTGAGCTTGCGGGAAGATGATGAATTAATGGGTGTCCGGCTTACTGACGGCACAAAACAAATCATCATCGGAACGAAAAACGGCCTGCTGATTCGTTTCTCTGAAACAGATGTTAGGGAAATGGGAAGAACAGCGGCAGGCGTAAAAGGCATCACCCTTACTGACGACGATATTGTCGTCGGCATGGAAATATTAGAGGAAGAATCTGATGTCCTTATCGTGACTGAGAAAGGTTACGGTAAACGAACTCCGGCTGAAGAATACAGAACCCAAAGCCGAGGCGGAAAAGGACTGAAAACATGTAAAATCACGGAGAACAACGGCCATTTAGTAGCAGTGAAAGCTACCAAAGGTGAAGAGGATCTGATGATTATTACTGCCAGCGGTGTACTGATCAGAATGGATATCAATGATATCTCAACTACCGGACGCGTAACTCAAGGCGTACGTCTCATCAGAATGGCGGAACAAGAGCATGTTGCCACAGTCGCATTAGTTGAGAAAAACGATGATAATGAAGAAAACGAGCAAGAAGAGACGCAAGAAAGTTAAAGAAAAAGCGCGGCTATATCAGCTGCGCTTTTTTATATCAAAAACTCTTTACAGTGAGAAGAATTATGGTATAATCATTTCTGTTGTCTTTTAAAAAAGACATGACATTACTAGATGAAAACATTTTTTTTAAAAAAGTGTTGACCTAGTTAACTAAAAATGTTATTATTAAGTAGTCGCTTCGAGAGAGGCGCGCAAAGTTCTTTGAAAACTAAACAAGACAAAACGTACCTGTTAATTCAAGTTTTAAATAAATCGCACAGTAATGTGCGTAGTCAGTCAAACTAAGGCCTGCAGGATGCAGGTCGCGCAGATGTTACCACAGGATGTGGCGAACTTAATCTGTGATCCATTATCGGAGAGTTTGATCCTGGCTCAGGACGAACGCTGGCGGCGTGCCTAATACATGCAAGTCGAGCGGACAGATGGGAGCTTGCTCCCTGATGTTAGCGGCGGACGGGTGAGTAACACGTGGGTAACCTGCCTGTAAGACTGGGATAACTCCGGGAAACCGGGGCTAATACCGGATGCTTGTTTGAACCGCATGGTTCAAACATAAAAGGTGGCTTCGGCTACCACTTACAGATGGACCCGCGGCGCATTAGCTAGTTGGTGAGGTAACGGCTCACCAAGGCAACGATGCGTAGCCGACCTGAGAGGGTGATCGGCCACACTGGGACTGAGACACGGCCCAGACTCCTACGGGAGGCAGCAGTAGGGAATCTTCCGCAATGGACGAAAGTCTGACGGAGCAACGCCGCGTGAGTGATGAAGGTTTTCGGATCGTAAAGCTCTGTTGTTAGGGAAGAACAAGTACCGTTCGAATAGGGCGGTACCTTGACGGTACCTAACCAGAAAGCCACGGCTAACTACGTGCCAGCAGCCGCGGTAATACGTAGGTGGCAAGCGTTGTCCGGAATTATTGGGCGTAAAGGGCTCGCAGGCGGTTCCTTAAGTCTGATGTGAAAGCCCCCGGCTCAACCGGGGAGGGTCATTGGAAACTGGGGAACTTGAGTGCAGAAGAGGAGAGTGGAATTCCACGTGTAGCGGTGAAATGCGTAGAGATGTGGAGGAACACCAGTGGCGAAGGCGACTCTCTGGTCTGTAACTGACGCTGAGGAGCGAAAGCGTGGGGAGCGAACAGGATTAGATACCCTGGTAGTCCACGCCGTAAACGATGAGTGCTAAGTGTTAGGGGGTTTCCGCCCCTTAGTGCTGCAGCTAACGCATTAAGCACTCCGCCTGGGGAGTACGGTCGCAAGACTGAAACTCAAAGGAATTGACGGGGGCCCGCACAAGCGGTGGAGCATGTGGTTTAATTCGAAGCAACGCGAAGAACCTTACCAGGTCTTGACATCCTCTGACAATCCTAGAGATAGGACGTCCCCTTCGGGGGCAGAGTGACAGGTGGTGCATGGTTGTCGTCAGCTCGTGTCGTGAGATGTTGGGTTAAGTCCCGCAACGAGCGCAACCCTTGATCTTAGTTGCCAGCATTCAGTTGGGCACTCTAAGGTGACTGCCGGTGACAAACCGGAGGAAGGTGGGGATGACGTCAAATCATCATGCCCCTTATGACCTGGGCTACACACGTGCTACAATGGACAGAACAAAGGGCAGCAAAACCGCGAGGTTAAGCCAATCCCACAAATCTGTTCTCAGTTCGGATCGCAGTCTGCAACTCGACTGCGTGAAGCTGGAATCGCTAGTAATCGCGGATCAGCATGCCGCGGTGAATACGTTCCCGGGCCTTGTACACACCGCCCGTCACACCACGAGAGTTTGTAACACCCGAAGTCGGTGAGGTAACCTTTATGGAGCCAGCCGCCGAAGGTGGGACAGATGATTGGGGTGAAGTCGTAACAAGGTAGCCGTATCGGAAGGTGCGGCTGGATCACCTCCTTTCTAAGGATATTTACGGAATATAAGACCTTGGGTCTTATAAACAGAACGTTCCCTGTCTTGTTTAGTTTTGAAGGAACTTTGTTCCTTGAACAAGTTAAGATGGGCCTGTAGCTCAGCTGGTTAGAGCGCACGCCTGATAAGCGTGAGGTCGGTGGTTCGAGTCCACTCAGGCCCACCATCTTATACAAATGGGGCCTTAGCTCAGCTGGGAGAGCGCCTGCTTTGCACGCAGGAGGTCAGCGGTTCGATCCCGCTAGGCTCCACCAACGTGTTCTTTGAAAACTAGATAACAGTAGACATCACATTCAATTAGTAACACAAGATATCACATAGTGATTCTTTTTAACGGTTAAGTTAGAAAGGGCGCACGGTGGATGCCTTGGCACTAGGAGCCGATGAAGGACGGGACGAACACCGATATGCTTCGGGGAGCTGTAAGCAAGCTTTGATCCGGAGATTTCCGAATGGGGAAACCCACCACTCGTAATGGAGTGGTATCCATATCTGAATTCATAGGATATGAGAAGGCAGACCCGGGGAACTGAAACATCTAAGTACCCGGAGGAAGAGAAAGCAAATGCGATTCCCTGAGTAGCGGCGAGCGAAACGGGATTAGCCCAAACCAAGAGGCTTGCCTCTTGGGGTTGTAGGACACTCTATACGGAGTTACAAAGGAACGAGGTAGATGAAGAGGTCTGGAAAGGCCCGCCATAGAAGGTAACAGCCCTGTAGTCAAAACTTCGTTCTCTCCAGAGTGGATCCTGAGTACGGCGGAACACGTGAAATTCCGTCGGAATCCGGGAGGACCATCTCCCAAGGCTAAATACTCCCTAGTGACCGATAGTGAACCAGTACCGTGAGGGAAAGGTGAAAAGCACCCCGGAAGGGGAGTGAAAGAGATCCTGAAACCGTGTGCCTACAAGTAGTCAGAGCCCGTTAACGGGTGATGGCGTGCCTTTTGTAGAATGAACCGGCGAGTTACGATCCCGTGCAAGGTTAAGCAGAAGATGCGGAGCCGCAGCGAAAGCGAGTCTGAATAGGGCGCATGAGTACGTGGTCGTAGACCCGAAACCAGGTGATCTACCCATGTCCAGGGTGAAGTTCAGGTAACACTGAATGGAGGCCCGAACCCACGCACGTTGAAAAGTGCGGGGATGAGGTGTGGGTAGGGGTGAAATGCCAATCGAACCTGGAGATAGCTGGTTCTCTCCGAAATAGCTTTAGGGCTAGCCTCAAGGTAAGAGTCTTGGAGGTAGAGCACTGATTGGACTAGGGGCCCCTACCGGGTTACCGAATTCAGTCAAACTCCGAATGCCAATGACTTATCCTTGGGAGTCAGACTGCGAGTGATAAGATCCGTAGTCGAAAGGGAAACAGCCCAGACCGCCAGCTAAGGTCCCAAAGTATACGTTAAGTGGAAAAGGATGTGGAGTTGCTTAGACAACCAGGATGTTGGCTTAGAAGCAGCCACCATTTAAAGAGTGCGTAATAGCTCACTGGTCGAGTGACTCTGCGCCGAAAATGTACCGGGGCTAAACGTATCACCGAAGCTGCGGACTGTTCTTCGAACAGTGGTAGGAGAGCGTTCTAAGGGCTGTGAAGCCAGACCGGAAGGACTGGTGGAGCGCTTAGAAGTGAGAATGCCGGTATGAGTAGCGAAAGAGGGGTGAGAATCCCCTCCACCGAATGCCTAAGGTTTCCTGAGGAAGGCTCGTCCGCTCAGGGTTAGTCGGGACCTAAGCCGAGGCCGAAAGGCGTAGGCGATGGACAACAGGTTGATATTCCTGTACCACCTCCTCACCATTTGAGCAATGGGGGGACGCAGGAGGATAGGGTAAGCGCGGTATTGGATATCCGCGTCCAAGCAGTTAGGCTGGGAAATAGGCAAATCCGTTTCCCATAAGGCTGAGCTGTGATGGCGAGCGAAATTTAGTAGCGAAGTTCCTGATTCCACACTGCCAAGAAAAGCCTCTAGCGAGGTGAGAGGTGCCCGTACCGCAAACCGACACAGGTAGGCGAGGAGAGAATCCTAAGGTGATCGAGAGAACTCTCGTTAAGGAACTCGGCAAAATGACCCCGTAACTTCGGGAGAAGGGGTGCTCTGTTAGGGTGCAAGCCCGAGAGAGCCGCAGTGAATAGGCCCAGGCGACTGTTTAGCAAAAACACAGGTCTCTGCGAAGCCGTAAGGCGAAGTATAGGGGCTGACGCCTGCCCGGTGCTGGAAGGTTAAGAGGAGCGCTTAGCGTAAGCGAAGGTGCGAATTGAAGCCCCAGTAAACGGCGGCCGTAACTATAACGGTCCTAAGGTAGCGAAATTCCTTGTCGGGTAAGTTCCGACCCGCACGAAAGGCGCAACGATCTGGGCACTGTCTCAACGAGAGACTCGGTGAAATTATAGTACCTGTGAAGATGCAGGTTACCCGCGACAGGACGGAAAGACCCCGTGGAGCTTTACTGCAGCCTGATATTGAATGTTGGTACAGCTTGTACAGGATAGGTAGGAGCCTTGGAAACCGGAGCGCCAGCTTCGGTGGAGGCATCGGTGGGATACTACCCTGGCTGTATTGACCTTCTAACCCGCCGCCCTTATCGGGCGGGGAGACAGTGTCAGGTGGGCAGTTTGACTGGGGCGGTCGCCTCCTAAAAGGTAACGGAGGCGCCCAAAGGTTCCCTCAGAATGGTTGGAAATCATTCGCAGAGTGTAAAGGCACAAGGGAGCTTGACTGCGAGACCTACAAGTCGAGCAGGGACGAAAGTCGGGCTTAGTGATCCGGTGGTTCCGCATGGAAGGGCCATCGCTCAACGGATAAAAGCTACCCCGGGGATAACAGGCTTATCTCCCCCAAGAGTCCACATCGACGGGGAGGTTTGGCACCTCGATGTCGGCTCATCGCATCCTGGGGCTGTAGTCGGTCCCAAGGGTTGGGCTGTTCGCCCATTAAAGCGGTACGCGAGCTGGGTTCAGAACGTCGTGAGACAGTTCGGTCCCTATCCGTCGCGGGCGCAGGAAATTTGAGAGGAGCTGTCCTTAGTACGAGAGGACCGGGATGGACGCACCGCTGGTGTACCAGTTGTTCTGCCAAGGGCATCGCTGGGTAGCTATGTGCGGACGGGATAAGTGCTGAAAGCATCTAAGCATGAAGCCCCCCTCAAGATGAGATTTCCCATTCCGCAAGGAAGTAAGATCCCTGAAAGATGATCAGGTTGATAGGTCTGAGGTGGAAGTGTGGCGACACATGGAGCTGACAGATACTAATCGATCGAGGACTTAACCTAATTTCTAATGATGTCATATCTGTTATCTAGTTTTGAGAGAACACTCTCAATTGTTTGGTGGCGATAGCGAAGAGGTCACACCCGTTCCCATGCCGAACACGGAAGTTAAGCTCTTCAGCGCCGATGGTAGTCGGGGGTTTCCCCCTGTGAGAGTAGGACGCCGCCAAGCAAGGGTGAAACCCAGCTCTTTGAGCTGGGTTTTTTGTTTATACATATTGCTGCAGGAATTTCAAAATGTATTTAGGGAATTTGTTTTCCGTTACCATTAAAAACTGCTGAATGAACACGTAATCATCACTGACATGCTGCGTTAATAGCTCATACCACCATTCTGTCTCATACCTCGCAATCATTCCTATGTTGTACAAAATTAAATAGTGGATTGTTATTTCAGGAAGTTTTAGAAATTGATCTCGTTTAGAAGGAATATAATATTGTCTTTTGTCCATATCAAATAATAGGCTGATTGAGGTCCATGGATTTATGTCTTGCCGTGAAAGATGGAACTGAAGATCATCTTTATCTTTCTTCAAAAAGGTCCATTGAAAATGATGAGACATATATTCAACAAATCGTGAATCGGACATCTTATAATGAATCACGATATCCTCTGGTATAGAAACCATGTCCTTTTCCTTCCGAATCTTTGTAATAAATCGTTCCTTTTTCTGGAAATAAAAAATATCACTTAACTCTGGTATAGCGGCTAATAACTTTTTCATAGTATACCGTTCATCTTCTATACCTGATTGACCAAATAAGTGTTTCATGAAGTGCATACATAATCCGTTGCGTTGTATTTTTACTTCATCATCGCTAAAACAATAATTTTGCTTCTTTCTTTTACGTGCTGTGACGCCATGTGCGAGAACAGATGTATGGCTTGGGTAGTGAGGATCCTGTGTGATGAGACAGGCTTTGATCAGCTGTGACATCCCGTAAAATAAAAGAATCGGTTTGATTTCTAAAGGCGAGCAAGAGGCTTGCTTATAAAATGATTCAGCATGCTTCAAGAAGAAAATAAACCGCTCGCTGTTTTTAAAAGAGTTCCGTTTCGCCTCATCTGCACCATTTAAGACATAGACTTTTTCTAGAAATTTCTGGGTTGATTCTACGGAATAAAATAGCGCTAAGTCTTTCCATTCATGATATGTCATATGTATTTCTAATTCCTTTCCGTTATCTAAATATTTCAACTCTTTTCGGGTTCCTTGACATGCTCTTGGCTTGTTGATAATCTACATATAATATTTTGCCGAAAAGAGGGGGATTTACTAATGTGGGAAAGTAAATTTTCAAAAGAAGGCTTAACGTTCGACGATGTGCTGCTTGTACCAGCTAAGTCAGAGGTACTTCCGCGTGATGTGGATTTATCTGTTGAACTTACAAAGACGTTAAAGCTGAATATTCCTGTCATCAGCGCAGGTATGGATACTGTAACAGAATCAGCAATGGCAATTGCAATGGCTAGACAGGGCGGCTTGGGCATTATTCATAAAAATATGTCGATCGAGCAGCAGGCTGAACAAGTTGATAAAGTAAAACGCTCTGAACGAGGCGTTATTACAAATCCCTTCTTTTTAACTCCTGATCACCAAGTTTATGATGCGGAGCATTTGATGGGGAAATACAGAATTTCCGGTGTTCCGATTGTAGATAACGAAGAAGACCAAAAGCTTGTCGGAATTATCACGAACCGCGACCTTCGCTTTATTTCTGATTACTCAATGAAAATCAGCGATGTCATGACAAAAGAAGAACTTGTCACTGCACCGGTTGGAACGACTTTAGACGAAGCTGAAAAGATTTTGCAGAAACATAAAATTGAAAAGCTTCCACTCGTTGACGATCAAAATAAATTAAAAGGTCTTATCACGATTAAAGACATTGAAAAAGTTATCGAATTCCCTAACTCATCTAAAGACATTCACGGACGTCTGATCGTTGGTGCGGCAGTTGGCGTAACTGGGGACACGATGACACGCGTGAAAAAGCTTGTAGAAGCCAATGTGGATGTCATTGTGATCGACACAGCACACGGGCATTCTCAAGGCGTGTTAAACACAGTGACAAAGATCCGTGAAACGTATCCTGAATTAAATATTATCGCTGGAAACGTAGCAACTGCTGAAGCAACAAAGGCACTCTTCGAAGCTGGTGCTGATATAGTCAAAGTAGGAATCGGACCGGGTTCCATTTGTACTACTCGTGTTGTAGCGGGTGTTGGTGTACCTCAAATCACAGCGATTTATGACTGTGCGACTGAAGCAAGAAAACATGGCAAAACAATTATCGCAGACGGCGGAATTAAATTCTCTGGCGATATTGCAAAAGCATTGGCAGCCGGCGGACATGCTGTTATGCTTGGAAGCTTGCTGGCAGGTACGTCAGAAAGCCCTGGTGAAACTGAAATCTACCAAGGCAGAAGGTTCAAAGTATACCGCGGTATGGGATCTGTTGCTGCAATGGAAAAAGGAAGTAAAGACCGTTACTTCCAAGAAGAAAACAAAAAATTCGTTCCAGAAGGAATTGAAGGACGCACACCTTACAAGGGACCGGTTGAAGAAACAGTTTATCAGCTAGTTGGCGGTCTTCGTTCTGGTATGGGATATTGCGGATCTAAAGATCTTCGTGCTTTAAGAGAAGAAGCTCAGTTCATTCGTATGACTGGTGCAGGCCTTCGTGAAAGTCATCCGCATGATGTACAGATTACAAAAGAATCACCTAACTATACAATTTCATAAATAAATTGTTACAAATTAAAAACATTTGACAGGGTCTCTGACTCTGTCTATTTTTTTTATACTGATTATGATAGAATTTATACTGTTGTGCATTGAAAATGTCCTTAACGGCTTAATTATAGATGAAGAAAAATGAAATACGGAGGTCGTACGATTGAACATCAAGAAATGTAAACAGCTATTGATGTCATTGGTTGTTTTAACACTGGCCGTAACTTGCCTGACTCCAATGTCAAAAGCAAAGGCTGCCAGCGATCCAATTGATATCAACGCATCAGCTGCTATTATGATCGAAGCTTCTTCAGGTAAAATTCTTTACAGCAAAAATGCAGAGAAAAGACTGCCAATTGCAAGTATGACAAAAATGATGACAGAGTATCTATTATTAGAAGCAATTGATGAAGGCAAAGTAAAATGGGATCAAACCTATACGCCTGATGACTATGTGTATGAGATTTCCCAAGATAACAGTTTATCAAACGTTCCTCTTCGGAAAGACGGAAAATACACAGTAAAAGAACTTTATCAAGCGACAGCAATCTATTCTGCAAATGCGGCTGCGATTGCCATTGCAGAGGTTATTGCAGGCTCTGAAACAAAGTTCGTTGAAAAAATGAATGCAAAAGCAAAAGAACTGGGATTAACAGATTACAAATTTGTTAATGCAACAGGTCTTGAAAACAAGGATCTCCACGGCAAGCAGCCTGAAGGGACAAGCGTAGATGAAGAAAGTGAAGTTTCTGCTAAGGACATGGCTATTCTTGCAGATCACTTGATTACTGATTACCCTGAGATTTTAGAAACTTCCAGCATCTCAAAAATGAAGTTCAGAAAAGGCACAGATGATGAAATGGACATGCCGAACTGGAACTTTATGCTGAAGGGTCTTGTCAGTGAGTATAAAGGTGCAACTGTAGATGGACTGAAAACAGGTTCTACTGACTCTGCGGGTTCATGTTTTACAGGAACAGCTGAAAGAAACGGTATGCGTGTCATCACTGTAGTGTTAAACGCAAAAGGCAACATTCACACTGGCCGTTTCGATGAAACGAAAAAGATGTTTGATTATGCTTTCAATAATTTCTCTATGAAAGAAATTTATGCTGAAGGCGATCAGGTAAAAGGCCATAAAACCGTTTCTGTAGATAAAGGTAAAGAGAAAG
This sequence comes from Bacillus sp. FSL K6-1003, assembly GCF_037964945.1. Taxonomy (NCBI): domain Bacteria; kingdom Bacillati; phylum Bacillota; class Bacilli; order Caryophanales; family Bacillaceae; genus Bacillus; species Bacillus sp. FSL K6-1003. The sequence continues at coordinate 18,148 of NZ_CP150176.1, forward strand.
AAGTAGGCATTGTGACAAGCAAGGCATTTTCTCTTCCTGTCAAAAATGGTGAAGAAAAGAATTACAAAGCAAAAGTCACTTTAAACAAAGACACCTTGACTGCCCCTGTGAAAAAAGGGACGAAGGTTGGGAAACTGACTGCAGAATATACAGGTGATGAAAAGGACTATGGATTCCTTAGCAGCAGCCTGGCAGGAGTAGACCTTGTGACAAAAGAAAATGTAGATAAAGCAAACTGGTTTGTTTTAACAATGCGCAGCATCGGCGGATTTTTTGCTGGTATCTGGGGAAGCATTGTTGATACAGTAACTGGCTGGTTTTAATGAATGGAAAGAGCTCTGATTAATGTTAGGGCTCTTTCGCTTAATATACTGAAAAAACCCAATTTTTAATAAAAAATGATTTTCAAAGCCCTAAAAACCGAATAAAATAAGTAATATCCATATGAATTATTGGATTTCTAGGATACAATAAGAAGTAGAAATCATATAACTATACCTTGATTAGGGGGACCAAAAAATGGCTCAAACAGGTACTGAACGAGTAAAACGCGGAATGGCAGAAATGCAAAAAGGCGGCGTCATCATGGACGTCATCAATGCAGAACAAGCGAAGATTGCTGAAGAGGCTGGAGCTGTCGCTGTAATGGCGCTAGAACGTGTACCAGCTGATATTCGTGCGGCTGGAGGAGTTGCCCGTATGGCAGACCCTACTATCGTGGAAGAAGTAATGAATGCTGTATCCATCCCTGTAATGGCAAAAGCGCGTATCGGACATATTGTTGAAGCGCGTGTGCTTGAGGCTATGGGTGTTGACTATATTGATGAAAGTGAAGTTCTGACTCCAGCTGACGAAGAATTTCATTTGAATAAAAATGAATATACAGTTCCTTTCGTGTGCGGCTGCCGTGATCTAGGCGAAGCAACACGCCGTATTGCTGAAGGTGCTTCTATGCTACGTACAAAAGGGGAGCCTGGAACAGGTAATATCGTCGAAGCTGTTCGCCATATGCGCAAGGTAAACGCTCAAGTACGCAAAGTGGTTGCAATGAGCGATGATGAGCTAATGACTGAAGCGAAAAATTTGGGAGCGCCTTATGAGCTGCTTCAACAAATTAAAAGAGACGGTAAACTTCCTGTTGTTAACTTTGCGGCTGGCGGCGTAGCGACTCCTGCAGATGCAGCACTTATGATGCAGCTTGGCGCTGACGGTGTATTTGTTGGTTCTGGTATCTTCAAATCAGACAATCCTGCAAAATTTGCAAAAGCAATTGTGGAAGCAACAACTCACTTCACTGATTATAAATTGATTGCAGAGCTTTCAAAAGAGCTTGGAACTGCAATGAAAGGGATTGAAATCTCAAATTTACTTCCAGAACAGCGTATGCAAGAACGCGGCTGGTAAGAATATAGGAGAGCTGCGATATGTTAACAATAGGTGTACTAGGACTTCAAGGAGCAGTAAGAGAGCATATCCATGCAATTGAAGCATGCGGTGCAGCTGGACTTGTTATTAAACGCCCAGAGCAGCTAAACGAAATCGATGGTTTAATTTTGCCGGGCGGAGAAAGCACGACAATGCGCCGTTTAATTGATACGTATCAATTCATGGAGCCATTGCGTGAGTTTGCTGCTCAGGGAAAACCGATGTTTGGGACATGTGCCGGGTTAATTATATTGGCAAAAGAAATTGCCGGTTCAGATAACGCTCATTTAGGTTTGCTGAATGTGGTTGTTGAACGGAATTCGTTTGGCCGGCAGGTCGATAGCTTTGAAGCTGATTTAACCATTAAAGGGCTGGACGAACCTTTTACTGGCGTATTCATCCGTGCGCCGCATATCTTGGAAGCCGGTGAAAATGTTGAAGTAATTTCTGAGCATAACGGACGCATTGTTGCGGCTAAACAGGATAATTTCTTGGGCTGTTCGTTCCATCCGGAGCTGACAGAGGATCATCGGGTGACAAAGCTGTTCGTTCAAATGGTTGAGGAATACAAGCAAAAAGCCCTTGTATAAAACAGTTGAAAGCTGTGGAAACTTATAGTACATTATAAACACAAATAAAGATCGAAAAGCGTTGATAGGAACTAGTAGGAAGCCTCTCTTTCTAAGAGAGCCGATGGTTGGTGCGAATCGGTGAAAGATGCTGTCTGAATCCATCCTTGAGCGAAATGCTGAATGAAGTAGGCGTTTACGGGATAACCGTTATGTGTGAAAGCGGAAAACAAGTCTATGGCTTGTTTTCAATCAGGGTGGCAACGCGAGAGCTCTCGTCCCTTTCATGGGGATGAGGGCTCTTTTTATTTTCGATAATTCAATGAATTTAATGAAAAAAGGAGTGTTTCGCATGCTTGATACGAAAATGCTGAGAGTGAATTTTCAAGAAATTAAAGCAAAGCTTGTACACAAAGGCGAAGACTTAACAGATTTTGATAAGTTCGAGGAGCTTGATGATAAAAGACGAGAGCTTATCGGAAAAGTAGAAGAGCTAAAAGGAAAACGGAATGAAGTATCTCAGCAGGTAGCTGTTTTGAAACGCGAGAAAAAAGACGCGGATCATATCATTAAAGAAATGCGTGAAGTCGGCGAGGAAATTAAAAAACTTGATGAAGAATTAAGAACAGTGGAATCTGCCCTTGAAACCATTCTTCTCTCAATCCCGAATATTCCTCACGAATCAGTGCCAGTCGGTGAAACAGAAGATGATAACGTGGAAATCCGGAAATGGGGTGAAACACCTTCATTTGCATACGAGCCAAAACCGCATTGGGATATTGCTGATGAGCTTGGCATTCTTGATTTTGAACGTGCTGCGAAGGTGACAGGAAGCCGCTTCGTGTTTTATAAAGGCTTAGGTGCTCGCTTGGAGCGTGCGCTTTATAATTTTATGCTAGACCTTCATGTGGATGAGTATAACTATACTGAGGTCATCCCGCCTTATATGGTAAACCGCGCAAGCATGACGGGAACAGGCCAGCTTCCAAAGTTCGAAGAGGATGCGTTTAAGATCAGAGAAGAGGATTACTTCTTGATTCCGACTGCTGAAGTGCCGATCACAAACATGCATCGGGATGAAATTCTGTCAGGAGACAGCCTGCCGATTAATTATGCGGCATTCAGTGCCTGCTTCCGCTCAGAAGCTGGTTCAGCAGGGCGCGATACACGGGGATTAATCCGTCAGCACCAGTTTAATAAAGTAGAGCTTGTGAAGTTTGTAAAGCCGGAAGATTCTTATGAAGAGTTAGAAAAGCTCACAAACCAAGCTGAGCGTGTGCTTCAGCTGTTGGAACTTCCATACCGTGTAATGAGCATGTGTACGGGTGATTTAGGATTTACAGCTGCGAAAAAATACGATATAGAAGTATGGATTCCGAGCCAAGACACTTATCGTGAAATTTCTTCTTGCAGCAACTTCGAAGCGTTCCAAGCCAGACGTGCGAACATTCGTTTCAGACGTGAAGCGAAAGGCAAACCAGAGCATGTACACACATTGAACGGCTCAGGTCTGGCAGTCGGAAGAACAGTTGCTGCTATTTTAGAAAATTATCAGCAGGAAGACGGAAGCGTCATTATACCAAAAGTGCTTCGTCCTTATATGGGAAATAGAGAAGTCATCAAAGCGTAATGCTGAAAAGGTGTGCCTGATAAGGCACGCCTTTTCGGTATTTAAACCGAACATTTTTATAAAAACAAAAAAAGTTTTTAAAAATGCTTGACCATCACAAAACATTCATGATATAGTAAGTCTTGTCGACACGGAGGAATACCCAAGTCCGGCTGAAGGGATCGGTCTTGAAAACCGACAGGGGTGTCAAAGCCCGCGGGGGTTCGAATCCCTCTTCCTCCGCCATATTGATTTTAATTCTAATGAAACTCAAGCATATATTGGAGATTGTTTTGTCCGTTGCACCTTTTGCAACGGATTTTTTAATATCATAAAAAAGTGAATCTCAGGTCATGAGATTCACTTTTTTTTCGTTTCATGAATGACAGTTGCAATTTGATCAACAATGTTCTCGATAGAACTTTCATCATTCTTCAGATCATAATCCTCAATACGGATTTTCAGGACAGGACAGGCGTTAAAACCGCTGATCCAGTTTTCGTAACGTGTGTGCATTTCTTCCCAATAAGACCGGTCTGTTTGAAGCTCCATTTCACGTCCGCGTTCTTCAATACGGGCTAATATGTTTTCCAGATCGCCTTCTAAATAGATCAGCACATCAGGATGCGGGAAATACGGTGTCATGACCATTGCTTCAAACAGGCTTGTATACGTTTTATAATCAATCTTTGACATCGTCCCTTTGTCAGCGTGCATTTTTGCGAAAATCCCAGTATCCTCATAAATAGAACGATCCTGTACAAACCCTCCGCCGGCTTCAAAAATATTTTTCTGTTCTTTGAAACGTTCAGCTAAGAAATAGATTTGCAGATGGAAGCTCCAGCGTTCAAAATCATGATAGAATTTTTCTAAGTAGGGGTTATGATCGACTTCTTCAAGAGAAGTTTTAAAGCCAAGCCGTTTAGCCAATGCTCTTGTTAAAGTTGATTTCCCGACACCTACTGTTCCTGCTACTGTAATGATTGAATTCTTAGGGATATGATGTTCTTTCATTTTATAAGCTCCTTTACATGGGCGGCAATACGTTCAAAATCGCTCTTATTCAAAACGAAATCCTTTGAATCGCCATCTATTGTTAACACCGTAAGACCTGGATCTGCTTCCTGCAGCTGCTTGATGGCGATGTCATAATCTGCGATCAGCTGTTCCAAATAGCTGGTTTCAATTTTTTTCTCAAAGGGGCGCCCGCGTTTTTCAATGCGGTGTAACAATGTGGGCAGACTTGCCTTTATGTAAATGATGACATTTGGCTTTGGAAGATCATCGGTAAGAAGATGATAAATCTTTCTGTATTTGTTGAGCTGTTGTTCAGATAGCGTTCGTTCCGCAAAAATCACATTTTTATAAATGTGATAATCAGCTATTACAGGCTGTCCTTCATTTAAAAAGTGAAGGCTGGTATCCTCAAGCTGTTTGTATCTGTGACAAAGAAAAAACATCTCAAGCTGGAAGCTCCATTCCTCTATATTGTCATAAAACTTATCAAGGTATGGGTTATCCTCAACAATCTCACTGATCATAGGGAATCCAAGCTCTTGTGAAAGCATCGTCGCGAGCGTTGTTTTTCCTGCCCCGATAGGACCTTCAACTGCGATAAAAGGGGCTGTATTCATTGGAATCCTCCTTATTTCTAAAAAACGTCCGTCAATTGCTGACCTTCATATTGTATCACAACCCTTGGATTCCCCTATGAAAAAAAGACGTTTCCAAATTAACGGAACGTCTTTTTGACAACTTGAAATTGATCAGAAAGCAGCAGCCAGTTTTGAGGAAAGGAAAGTCCCAGCTTCCAATAACTAATGCCTCTTAAATTCAGCTCTTTAATCAGATTGAATTTGGCTTGGATCGATCGGGCATCCTCAAACCATACCTCATGCCTTCTGTTTTCTGCATCAGTATAGCGAAAGAAAGGGGCTTGAGCGGTTTCGTCATACTGGATGTCGGCATTGTTTTGATCAGCTATGACAATGGCTTGCTGAGGGCTTATCGCTCTTGCCGGATTTCCTCCTGCTGTATAAGGCAGTGTCCAGTCATACCCATATAAATTCTGTCCCATGACAATTTTATTCGCAGGCATTTCTGTCAAAGCATATTCTATGACGTCTCGAACAGGCCCAATTGGAGAAACAGCTTGAGCTGGCCCGCCGCTATAGCCCCATTCATATGTCATGAGGACAACAAAGTCGACAATTTGGCCATGGGCTCTGTAATCATGAGCTTCATACCATCTCCCCTGCTGTGTTGCACTTGTTTTAGGGGCAAGCGCCGTAGAAATTTCTAAGCCTTCTCGATGGAAAAGATCCCTTGCCTCGCGGAGAAATTGATTATATGCCTCTCTATCCTGGGGCCGTAAGTATTCAAAGTCAAAATGAATAGCACGGAAGCCATATCTTCTGGCATTCTCGACTATTTCATTCAAAAGTCTTCTTTTCACAGTATTGTCGTTCAAAAGGATCCGGCCGAGCTCATCGCTGAATGCCTGGTTTTCTAGGTTTGTTATAATCATCATCATTGTCGTGTCTTGATTCTCTGCAATGCTTCTTAAATTCGTTAAAGGCGGTGCGACTAAGGTACCATCACGCTGTGCCTGGAAACTGAATGCGCCAAGGTACGTTAAGTAGGGCGACGCTTCTCTGGCCGCCTGCTGGAGATTTTCGCTGACTTGATTTCCGCGGGGCTCCAAATAAGCACTTGATTCGATGTCTCGTTTAGGAACTGGAGGAATGTATAAACGGAAACCAATCTGCAGTACGGTATTTAACTGGATGCGGTTCACCCTGGCAAGCTCGGCTGCTGTCGTATTGAATTGCCGTGCGATGGATGTCAGGGTATCGCCTTGTTGAACATCATAAAACTGGCCAGCTATTGGAATGACAATGGTTTGTCCGACAACAAGGCTGCCGGGATTCGGTATTTCATTCGTTTCTGTAATTTCATTTACAGTTGTTCTGTATTGTGAAGCGATAGCAGTAAGAGTGTCACCTTGTTTCACTACATAAATTTGAATGAAAAACGCCTCCTTTCATATCGCTACAATGTATGAAAGGAAAGCGCTAATCATGTTTGTTTTTCAGTAATTTGTTCTTCCGTTTTAATTTCTGCGAAAAGAACATTTTCCATCATAGTTAGGGCAAATTCATTATCCTTATCGCTGTTAGAAGCAATGCAGTCCTTAGGTATCGTAATGCTGTATTCTCTCATGTAAGCATCATTAGCAGTGAATAGCACGCATATATTCCCCGCTATACCTGTTAAGACAATGCGTTTCACCTGTAATTCAGTAAGGAGGGTATGGAGGGCTGTTTCATAAAAAGCGGAGTGTTTCGGTTTGATTAGAAAATAGTCGGCATCCTCGGGTGATATCTTTTCAATAATGGCCTTGCTCTTCTCGTTTTCACATTCTTGCTGGATATTTTGGATATCCGCTTGCCAAAGCCCGTAATGATCATTAATGTATATAATCGGCCAGTCATTTTGTCTCGCGTGCTTTTTTAATGATAAAATGTGAGGAACGATTTTTTCTGTTTTGTTGGCGAGGCTTTCTCCCATATCGAATTCAAAATTATTGATCATGTCGACAATGAGAAGAGCTGTGTCTGCTTTAGACATCGACAGTCTCCTTTCTGTTTAAGTTATAATTAATATGTAGCCTTTTTAGGTAAGGAAAAAACTTTGAAAAGAGAGCTAACCTTATGAATCAAGATGAACTTTATATGAAAGAAGCAATAAAAGAAGCGAAAAAAGCTGAAGCGAAAGGCGAGGTGCCGATCGGCGCTGTGCTTGTCTTGAATGATGAAATCGTGGCACGCGCGCACAATTTAAGAGAAACAGAGCAGCGGTCTATCGCTCATGCGGAAATGCTTGTGATTGATGAAGCGTGCAAGTCACTTGGAACATGGAGACTGGAGGGGGCAACTCTTTACGTTACCCTTGAGCCTTGTCCGATGTGTGCTGGAGCCGTCGTGCTTTCACGCGTGGAAAAAGTGGTGTTTGGCGCTTTTGATCCAAAAGGAGGCTGTTCAGGCACGTTAATGAACCTTCTTCAGGAAGAACGCTTTAATCATCAGGCTGAAGTGGTGAGCGGTGTGCTAGAGGAAGAATGCGGAGGAATGCTCAGTGCATTTTTCAGAGAGTTGAGAAAAAAGAAGAAAGCTTCTAGGAAAAACTTGTCTGAGTAGTAAGGTTGCAATTTTTAGGGGAAAAGGATATACTTATGTGTGCATCGTCATAGATGCGACAAAAAATTTGATATTTATTTTGCCGTGCTAAGCGGGGAGGTAGCGGTGCCCTGTACCCGCAATCCGCTCTAGCGGGGCCGAATCCCTTCTCGAGGTTCGTTTACTTTAAGGTCTGCCTTAAGTAAGTGGTGTTGACGTTTGGGTCCTGCGCAATGGGAATTCATGAACCATGTCAGGTCCGGAAGGAAGCAGCATTAAGTGAAACCTCTCATGTGCCGCAGGGTTGCCTGGGCCGAGCTAACTGCTTAAGTAACGCTTAGGGTAGCGAATCGACAGAAGGTGCACGGTAAATCAATCATCAAATTTTCAAACTCACCTAATATTAGGTGAGTTTTTTGTTATGTAAAAGAGCTTTTGGAATCGATACACGGTTCATGTATAATGGGAATGATGAATAACGGAGGAGGGCGCACCCGTGAGTTACCAAGCTTTATATCGAGTATTCAGGCCTCAGCGCTTTGAAGATGTGGTTGGACAAGAGCACATTACAAAAACGCTGCAAAATGCCCTTTTGCAAAAGAAATTTTCTCATGCTTATCTGTTTTCCGGGCCAAGGGGTACGGGAAAAACCAGTGCGGCCAAAATATTTGCCAAAGCTGTCAACTGTGAACACGCTCCTGTTGATGAGCCATGTAACGAATGTGCTGCCTGTAAAGGGATAACAAACGGGTCCATATCCGATGTCATAGAAATTGATGCCGCTTCTAACAACGGTGTTGATGAAATTCGTGACATCCGCGACAAAGTGAAGTTTGCCCCGTCGGCCGTCACATATAAGGTATATATCATAGATGAGGTGCATATGCTGTCTATCGGCGCCTTTAACGCGTTATTAAAAACGTTAGAAGAGCCGCCTGAGCATTGTATTTTCATTTTAGCAACAACAGAACCGCACAAAATTCCTTTAACCATTATATCCAGATGTCAGCGTTTTGACTTCAAGCGAATTACATCCCAAGCGATTGTCGGACGTATGAACAAAATAGTTGATGCTGAAGAGCTGCAGGTTGAAGAAGGAGCGCTCGACATTATTGCGAGTGCTGCAGATGGCGGTATGAGGGATGCTTTGAGCCTTCTTGATCAGGCAGTCTCATTCAGCGTTGACGAGCTAAAAGTTGATGATGCGCTTCTGATTACCGGAGCCGTTTCTCAGTTATATATAGGAAAGCTTGCGCAATCTCTGCATGAAAAACATGTTTCTGAAGCTTTGGAAACATTGAATGAGCTGCTTCAGCAAGGGAAAGACCCGGCGAAGCTGATAGAGGATATGATTTTCTATTTCAGAGACATGCTGCTGTTCAAAACAGCTCCTGGCTTAGAGGGTGTACTGGAAAAAGTAAAAGTCGATGAAACGTTCCGAGAATTGAGTGAACAAATTCCGACTCAGGCGATATATGAAATGATCGATATCCTGAACAAGAGCCACCAGGAAATGAAATGGACGAACCATCCCCGTATCTTCTTTGAGGTGGCTGTGGTGAAGATTTGTCAGACGTCTCATCAACCAGCTGCTGCGGATCTGCCTGAAGTTGATATGCTGATGAAAAAGATCCAGCAGCTTGAGCAAGAAGTAGAACGGCTCAAAACCACCGGCGTAAAAGCAGCGGCGGAAAGTCCGAAAAAAGAGGGACCGCGTGCGCCAAAAGGCGGAAAATCCAATTACAAAGCGCCGGTAGGCAGAATTCATGAGATTTTAAAGGAAGCAACGAGGACGGACCTTGATCAGCTCAAAAGCAGCTGGGGCAAGCTTCTGGCTCATTTGAAACAGCAAAACAAAGTATCTCATGCTGCGCTGCTGAATGACAGTGAACCTGTGGCTGCAGCTTCTACAGCATTTGTACTGAAATTCAAATATGAAATACATTGTAAAATGGTCGCGGAGGATAACAACGGAGTCCGGACTAATCTTGAACAGATTTTAGAATCAATGCTCGGTAAAAGAATAGATTTGATTGGCGTTCCAGAAGCACAATGGGGTAAAATAAGAGAAGAATTTTTAGTAGATCATCAGCAGGAAAATGAAGGATCAAATGAACCGGCTGAAGAAGATCCGCTTATTGCCGAGGCGAAAAAGCTTGTCGGAGCGGATTTAATTGAAATAAAAGACTAACAATATGAAAGAGAGTGAATGCTATGCGTGGCGGAATGGGAAATATGCAAAAAATGATGAAGCAAATGCAAAAAATGCAAAAGGATATGGCCAAGGCTCAAGAAGAGCTTGCAGAAAAGGTAGTTGAAGGAACTGCAGGCGGCGGTATGGTAACAGTAAAAGCAAACGGGCAAAAAGAAATTCTGGATGTCATCATTAATGAAGACGTAGTTGACCCGGAAGATATCGAAATGCTTCAGGATTTAGTGCTTGCTGCAACAAATGAAGCCTTGAAAAAAGTTGACGAGATCACAAACGAAACAATGGGTCAATTTACAAAAGGAATGAACATGCCAGGTTTGTTCTAGGGGGATAAAAGAAAATGCAATATCCTGAACCAATATCAAAGCTGATCGACAGCTTTATGAAATTGCCAGGGATCGGACCGAAAACAGCGGTTCGTCTGGCTTTTTTTGTTCTAGGTATGAAAGAAGATGTGGTATTAGATTTTGCGAAGGCATTGGTAAATGCGAAACGCAATCTGACATATTGTTCAGTTTGCGGGCATATTACAGATCAGGACCCTTGTTATATATGTGAAGATACAAGAAGGGATAAGTCCATTATCTGTGTTGTGCAAGACCCTAAGGATGTTATTGCTATGGAGAAAATGAAAGAATACAACGGACAGTATCATGTTCTCCACGGCGCCATTTCCCCAATGGACGGCATCGGACCAGAGGATATAAAGATACCAGAATTGTTAAAACGATTACAGGATGATCAAGTGACAGAAGTGATTCTCGCAACAAACCCTAATATAGAAGGGGAAGCAACAGCGATGTATATATCAAGGCTCTTGAAGCCATCTGGTATTAAGCTCTCCCGTATTGCCCACGGACTGCCCGTCGGCGGTGACTTGGAATATGCTGATGAGGTCACTCTTTCTAAAGCACTTGAAGGAAGACGTGAATTGTAAGGGAGGAAAAAGCGATCCATGGGTTTTCTTCGCAAGAAAACATTGAGAAGAGAGTTTGATGAAAAACTAATCGAGCAGCTTTTTAAGCAAAAGGAAGAGTGGAATAGGCAAAAGAAGCTGGTCGAGAAAAGCCTTGAGCCATCAGCTGAGGTTTTATGCGAGCTGAAAGTAGCTGAAGCGAAATATTTTTTTTACTTGAGGGAAGCGAAACAGCGAAATTTGACAATCAGCCGGTGGAAGTAAGTGGTCTAAACTCCTGGATCTTCTCATAAGCTTGTACTAGAACAAGCGAAGGGGATGAGAAGATTCATGGAGCCTATTTTCATTATAGGGATTATTTTAGGACTAGTTATTCTTCTGTTTTTATCAGGTTCACCTGCAAAGCCGCTAAAGTGGATTGGTATAACTGCTGTTAAATGTGTAGCGGGTGCTTTGTTGTTGGTATGTGTGAACATGTTCGGAGGCAGCCTTGGCATCCATGTGCCGATTAATATTGTCACAACAGCCATAAGCGGAATTTTGGGCATACCGGGAATAGCAGCGTTAGTAGTGATTAAGCATTTTATTGTTTAATTCATATTATATGTTGACTTTAAGACGTAAGGGTGTTATTCTAATATACGTCGCTGATGATGGATAAGCTTTTTAAAGAAATTACGAAAAAAAGTTGTTGACGGAAACAGCAGAAAATGTTATGATAATAAAGTCGCTTAAAGAGTGATTGCAAAGTTCTTTGAAAACTAAACAAGACAAAACGTACCTGTTAATTCAAGTTTTATTATAAAATCGCACAGCGATGTGCGTAGTCAGTCAAACTACTTTATCGGAGAGTTTGATCCTGGCTCAGGACGAACGCTGGCGGCGTGCCTAATACATGCAAGTCGAGCGGACAGATGGGAGCTTGCTCCCTGATGTTAGCGGCGGACGGGTGAGTAACACGTGGGTAACCTGCCTGTAAGACTGGGATAACTCCGGGAAACCGGGGCTAATACCGGATGCTTGTTTGAACCGCATGGTTCAAACATAAAAGGTGGCTTCGGCTACCACTTACAGATGGACCCGCGGCGCATTAGCTAGTTGGTGAGGTAACGGCTCACCAAGGCAACGATGCGTAGCCGACCTGAGAGGGTGATCGGCCACACTGGGACTGAGACACGGCCCAGACTCCTACGGGAGGCAGCAGTAGGGAATCTTCCGCAATGGACGAAAGTCTGACGGAGCAACGCCGCGTGAGTGATGAAGGTTTTCGGATCGTAAAGCTCTGTTGTTAGGGAAGAACAAGTACCGTTCGAATAGGGCGGTACCTTGACGGTACCTAACCAGAAAGCCACGGCTAACTACGTGCCAGCAGCCGCGGTAATACGTAGGTGGCAAGCGTTGTCCGGAATTATTGGGCGTAAAGGGCTCGCAGGCGGTTCCTTAAGTCTGATGTGAAAGCCCCCGGCTCAACCGGGGAGGGTCATTGGAAACTGGGGAACTTGAGTGCAGAAGAGGAGAGTGGAATTCCACGTGTAGCGGTGAAATGCGTAGAGATGTGGAGGAACACCAGTGGCGAAGGCGACTCTCTGGTCTGTAACTGACGCTGAGGAGCGAAAGCGTGGGGAGCGAACAGGATTAGATACCCTGGTAGTCCACGCCGTAAACGATGAGTGCTAAGTGTTAGGGGGTTTCCGCCCCTTAGTGCTGCAGCTAACGCATTAAGCACTCCGCCTGGGGAGTACGGTCGCAAGACTGAAACTCAAAGGAATTGACGGGGGCCCGCACAAGCGGTGGAGCATGTGGTTTAATTCGAAGCAACGCGAAGAACCTTACCAGGTCTTGACATCCTCTGACAATCCTAGAGATAGGACGTCCCCTTCGGGGGCAGAGTGACAGGTGGTGCATGGTTGTCGTCAGCTCGTGTCGTGAGATGTTGGGTTAAGTCCCGCAACGAGCGCAACCCTTGATCTTAGTTGCCAGCATTCAGTTGGGCACTCTAAGGTGACTGCCGGTGACAAACCGGAGGAAGGTGGGGATGACGTCAAATCATCATGCCCCTTATGACCTGGGCTACACACGTGCTACAATGGACAGAACAAAGGGCAGCAAAACCGCGAGGTTAAGCCAATCCCACAAATCTGTTCTCAGTTCGGATCGCAGTCTGCAACTCGACTGCGTGAAGCTGGAATCGCTAGTAATCGCGGATCAGCATGCCGCGGTGAATACGTTCCCGGGCCTTGTACACACCGCCCGTCACACCACGAGAGTTTGTAACACCCGAAGTCGGTGAGGTAACCTTTATGGAGCCAGCCGCCGAAGGTGGGACAGATGATTGGGGTGAAGTCGTAACAAGGTAGCCGTATCGGAAGGTGCGGCTGGATCACCTCCTTTCTAAGGATATTTACGGAATATAAGACCTTGGGTCTTATAAACAGAACGTTCCCTGTCTTGTTTAGTTTTGAAGGAACTTTGTTCCTTGAATAAGTTAAGATGGGCCTGTAGCTCAGCTGGTTAGAGCGCACGCCTGATAAGCGTGAGGTCGGTGGTTCGAGTCCACTCAGGCCCACCATCTTATACAAATGGGGCCTTAGCTCAGCTGGGAGAGCGCCTGCTTTGCACGCAGGAGGTCAGCGGTTCGATCCCGCTAGGCTCCACCAACGTGTTCTTTGAAAACTAGATAACAGTAGACATCACATTCAATTAGTAACACAAGATATCACATAGTGATTCTTTTTAACGGTTAAGTTAGAAAGGGCGCACGGTGGATGCCTTGGCACTAGGAGCCGATGAAGGACGGGACGAACACCGATATGCTTCGGGGAGCTGTAAGCAAGCTTTGATCCGGAGATTTCCGAATGGGGAAACCCACCACTCGTAATGGAGTGGTATCCATATCTGAATTCATAGGATATGAGAAGGCAGACCCGGGGAACTGAAACATCTAAGTACCCGGAGGAAGAGAAAGCAAATGCGATTCCCTGAGTAGCGGCGAGCGAAACGGGATTAGCCCAAACCAAGAGGCTTGCCTCTTGGGGTTGTAGGACACTCTATACGGAGTTACAAAGGAACGAGGTAGATGAAGAGGTCTGGAAAGGCCCGCCATAGAAGGTAACAGCCCTGTAGTCAAAACTTCGTTCTCTCCAGAGTGGATCCTGAGTACGGCGGAACACGTGAAATTCCGTCGGAATCCGGGAGGACCATCTCCCAAGGCTAAATACTCCCTAGTGACCGATAGTGAACCAGTACCGTGAGGGAAAGGTGAAAAGCACCCCGGAAGGGGAGTGAAAGAGATCCTGAAACCGTGTGCCTACAAGTAGTCAGAGCCCGTTAACGGGTGATGGCGTGCCTTTTGTAGAATGAACCGGCGAGTTACGATCCCGTGCAAGGTTAAGCAGAAGATGCGGAGCCGCAGCGAAAGCGAGTCTGAATAGGGCGCATGAGTACGTGGTCGTAGACCCGAAACCAGGTGATCTACCCATGTCCAGGGTGAAGTTCAGGTAACACTGAATGGAGGCCCGAACCCACGCACGTTGAAAAGTGCGGGGATGAGGTGTGGGTAGGGGTGAAATGCCAATCGAACCTGGAGATAGCTGGTTCTCTCCGAAATAGCTTTAGGGCTAGCCTCAAGGTAAGAGTCTTGGAGGTAGAGCACTGATTGGACTAGGGGCCCCTACCGGGTTACCGAATTCAGTCAAACTCCGAATGCCAATGACTTATCCTTGGGAGTCAGACTGCGAGTGATAAGATCCGTAGTCGAAAGGGAAACAGCCCAGACCGCCAGCTAAGGTCCCAAAGTATACGTTAAGTGGAAAAGGATGTGGAGTTGCTTAGACAACCAGGATGTTGGCTTAGAAGCAGCCACCATTTAAAGAGTGCGTAATAGCTCACTGGTCGAGTGACTCTGCGCCGAAAATGTACCGGGGCTAAACGTATCACCGAAGCTGCGGACTGTTCTTCGAACAGTGGTAGGAGAGCGTTCTAAGGGCTGTGAAGCCAGACCGGAAGGACTGGTGGAGCGCTTAGAAGTGAGAATGCCGGTATGAGTAGCGAAAGAGGGGTGAGAATCCCCTCCACCGAATGCCTAAGGTTTCCTGAGGAAGGCTCGTCCGCTCAGGGTTAGTCGGGACCTAAGCCGAGGCCGAAAGGCGTAGGCGATGGACAACAGGTTGATATTCCTGTACCACCTCCTCACCATTTGAGCAATGGGGGGACGCAGGAGGATAGGGTAAGCGCGGTATTGGATATCCGCGTCCAAGCAGTTAGGCTGGGAAATAGGCAAATCCGTTTCCCATAAGGCTGAGCTGTGATGGCGAGCGAAATTTAGTAGCGAAGTTCCTGATTCCACACTGCCAAGAAAAGCCTCTAGCGAGGTGAGAGGTGCCCGTACCGCAAACCGACACAGGTAGGCGAGGAGAGAATCCTAAGGTGATCGAGAGAACTCTCGTTAAGGAACTCGGCAAAATGACCCCGTAACTTCGGGAGAAGGGGTGCTCTGTTAGGGTGAAAGCCCGAGAGAGCCGCAGTGAATAGGCCCAGGCGACTGTTTAGCAAAAACACAGGTCTCTGCGAAGCCGTAAGGCGAAGTATAGGGGCTGACGCCTGCCCGGTGCTGGAAGGTTAAGAGGAGCGCTTAGCGTAAGCGAAGGTGCGAATTGAAGCCCCAGTAAACGGCGGCCGTAACTATAACGGTCCTAAGGTAGCGAAATTCCTTGTCGGGTAAGTTCCGACCCGCACGAAAGGCGCAACGATCTGGGCACTGTCTCAACGAGAGACTCGGTGAAATTATAGTACCTGTGAAGATGCAGGTTACCCGCGACAGGACGGAAAGACCCCGTGGAGCTTTACTGCAGCCTGATATTGAATGTTGGTACAGCTTGTACAGGATAGGTAGGAGCCTTGGAAACCGGAGCGCCAGCTTCGGTGGAGGCATCGGTGGGATACTACCCTGGCTGTATTGACCTTCTAACCCGCCGCCCTTATCGGGCGGGGAGACAGTGTCAGGTGGGCAGTTTGACTGGGGCGGTCGCCTCCTAAAAGGTAACGGAGGCGCCCAAAGGTTCCCTCAGAATGGTTGGAAATCATTCGCAGAGTGTAAAGGCACAAGGGAGCTTGACTGCGAGACCTACAAGTCGAGCAGGGACGAAAGTCGGGCTTAGTGATCCGGTGGTTCCGCATGGAAGGGCCATCGCTCAACGGATAAAAGCTACCCCGGGGATAACAGGCTTATCTCCCCCAAGAGTCCACATCGACGGGGAGGTTTGGCACCTCGATGTCGGCTCATCGCATCCTGGGGCTGTAGTCGGTCCCAAGGGTTGGGCTGTTCGCCCATTAAAGCGGTACGCGAGCTGGGTTCAGAACGTCGTGAGACAGTTCGGTCCCTATCCGTCGCGGGCGCAGGAAATTTGAGAGGAGCTGTCCTTAGTACGAGAGGACCGGGATGGACGCACCGCTGGTGTACCAGTTGTTCTGCCAAGGGCATCGCTGGGTAGCTATGTGCGGACGGGATAAGTGCTGAAAGCATCTAAGCATGAAGCCCCCCTCAAGATGAGATTTCCCATTCCGCAAGGAAGTAAGATCCCTGAAAGATGATCAGGTTGATAGGTCTGAGGTGGAAGTGTGGCGACACATGGAGCTGACAGATACTAATCGATCGAGGACTTAACCTAATTTCTAATGATGTCACATCTGTTATCTAGTTTTGAGAGAACACTCTCAATTGTTTGGTGGCGATAGCGAAGAGGTCACACCCGTTCCCATGCCGAACACGGAAGTTAAGCTCTTCAGCGCCGATGGTAGTCGGGGGTTTCCCCCTGTGAGAGTAGGACGCCGCCAAGCAAGGGTAAAACCCAGCTCTTTGAGCTGGGTTTTTTGTTTGTCCATGTACAAGTGAAATCGAAACTATACAAACACCGACAGCTTATATAGCCCATATACTGATCTCAAGATTCCAAAAGATCTAAATAATGTATACAATATCAGGTTTCAGGAAAGGCTAATTGTACGGAGGTGGGGACGATGGACGAAACGGTTAAACACCATCAAACATGTATTATATGCGAACAAGAGAAAAGCAGAGGGATTCATCTTTATACAAAATTCATATGCTTAGATTGTGAGAGAAAAGTAATTTCTACAGCAACTTCCGATCCTGACTATGCCTTTTATGTTAAGAAACTAAAGAGCATTCATACACCGCCATTATACTCTTAGACCTGAGAAGGTCTTTTTTTGTGCCATTTTTCACTTTATATAAAGGCAATGGATACGATAAAAGAACATGAAACTTGTTTAGGGACTGAACGTAGTAGATAATAATGTTAAATATGAAATACTCACAGGAGTCGATGATGTTGATGCATAGAATTCTTCAATTTTTGATATGGAGTTTCACAAGCAGTGCGACTTTTGTTTTCATAGGGTTTTTGAGTTTTTTTGGTTTTAACCAAACACTTTTTTTATCTTTTGTATATGGCGTCTCATCAGCAGCTCTCGTATACACAGCGGGTTTGTGGAATTCTAGGCGGTTATTTCTTAAAAGACATGAACTGACGGGAAGAGAATATGCGTACATTAAGAAAAATCTTGAGGAAGCAAGACAAAAGATAATCCGTCTAAGAAAAGCCTTATTTCAAGCGAAAAATATCCAGATGTTTAAGCAAAATGCAGAAATGCTTAGACTTGTGAGAAGGATCTATATGTTAACCAAAAAAGAGCCAAAACGGTTTTATCGGGCTGAGCGTTTCTTTTATCAGACTCTAGATTCTGTTGTGGAACTGACGGAGAAATATGCTTTTCTTTCTTCTCATCCGAAAAAAAACAAAGAACTTTCGATGTCTTTGAGTGAAGCACGTATCACACTTGCTGAATTGACGAAGCGTTTAGAAGAAGATTTAACTCAATTAATGGGCGACGAAATTGGTGAACTGCAATTTGAATTAGATGCAGCAAAGCATTCTTTGAAAAAATAGTGGAAGGGAGCAAGGACGGTGAATAAAGATCGAAGTGACCTTCAAATAGACGGAGTGTTGGCAGACCCTTTTGGAGATATCAAAATACCAAAGGGGGAGGCTGTTGAATCAGAGAAGCAGCCAGTGCGTCTTGTCGATGTTCTGCCTGAAGAAAACAAAGAAAAAGCATACCAGTTGTCTCAACAGATCGATCATAACAATATGAACAGTATTGTCTTGTACGGCTCACAAGCCCAGTCTAAGCTGCTGAATTTTTCTCATACGATGATTGATCATGTTCAAAAGAAGGACGTCGGCGAAATCGGTGAAATCCTTGGTGAACTGATGAAAAAGCTGGAGCAAGTAAACCCAGATGAACTGCAGACTAAGAAAAAAGGTTTCTTGGCACGCATGTTTGGGAAAGTGTCTCATTCTCTTCAGGAGGTTCTGTCAAAGTATCAAAAGACCAGTGTGCAGATAGACAGAATCAGTTTAAAACTTGAGCATTCAAAACATGCATTAATCAGTGATAATAAGCTGTTAGAGCAGTTATATGATAAAAACAAAGAATATTTTTCTGCACTGAATGTTTATATTGCTGCTGGTGAATTGAAGCTTGATGAATTAAGAACGAAAACAATTCCTGAACTGAAACGACAGGCCGAATCAAGCGAACATAATCAAATGGCCGTTCAAGAAGTAAACGATTTGATCCAGTTTGCTGACCGATTGGATAAAAGGGTGCACGACTTGCTATTGAGCAGGCAAATTACTATACAAAGTGCTCCGCAAATCAGGTTAATTCAAAATACGAATCAGGCATTAGCTGAAAAAATCCAGTCATCCATAGTAACTGCAATCCCCCTTTGGAAAAACCAAGTAGCGATTGCATTGACACTTTTACGGCAGCGAAACGCTGTGGATGCACAGCAAAAAGTATCCGATACAACCAATGAACTTTTGCTAAAAAACGCGGAGCTTTTAAAAACCAATACGATTGAAACAGTGAAAGCAAATGAACGAGGGCTTGTTGATATTGATACCTTAAAGAAGGTACAGGAAAGCTTAATCAGTACGCTTGAAGAAACGCTGACGATTCAAGAAGAAGGGCGGATCAAACGCCGACAGGCTGAAGAAGAGCTCATGATGATGGAAGGCGATTTGAAGCAAAAGCTGCTCGCGATAAAGGAAAGGTAGTTTACCAGTAAGACTTAGCTTTAAGTTCTGTCATAGGAACGATATAATAAAGAGTAAGAATACACATTCAAAAGGATTGTTTTAATGAACACACCTTTATATCATGCACTGATTCAACATGCGAGAAGGAATTCTCATTCATTTCACGTTCCGGGACATCACAATGGAGATGTCTTTTTTGATGAGGCTAAGACCATATACAACCCGCTTCTTACAATTGATCTGACTGAGCTATCGGGGCTTGATGATTTGCATCATCCTTCAGGAGTAATTAAGGAAGCCCAAGATCTTGTCAGCCAATTGTATGGAGCGGCAGAAAGTTTTTTTCTTGTAAACGGCACGACTGTCGGCAACTTAGCGATGATTTTATCAGTTTGTGATCCTGGAGATACGATCCTGATCCAAAGAAACTGCCATAAATCTGTCTTTCATGCTGTTGATTTGGCTGGAGCTGAGCCGGTTTATCTCGCACCTGACATTGATGAATTCATGCATGTGCCTACGCATGTTCCGCTTGATACGATAAAAGAAGCTCTAAAGGCATATCCACATGCGAAGGGACTGGTGCTGACCAATCCGACTTATTATGGACATAGCGCGGATTTGACTGAAATCATTTCAGAGGCCCATCAATACGGGATTCCTGTGCTGGTGGATGAAGCGCATGGCGCGCACTTTGTTTTAGGGGAGCCTTTTCCGGCTTCAGCGTTGCAAATGGGAGCAGATATTGTTGTCCAGTCGGCGCACAAAACGCTGCCTGCCATGACGATGGGGTCTTATTTGCACCTCAATAGCAACAGGATTGAACGAAACAGGGTAGCGGATTACTTGAATCGTTTACAAAGCAGCAGCCCGTCTTATCCGATAATGGCTTCATTGGATCTTGCTCGCGCTTATGTGCAGCATATGATAGAGGAACATAAGCTTTCTGACGTTCTGCAGCATATTCAATCGATTAAACAAACGTTTGATTCACTTACATATGCTGAAACGGTTGAACCGGCCAATCAACGGCTTTCCACTGATCCGCTGAAGCTCACCATTCGTTCCAAATGTGGCCATTCAGGTTTTACACTGCAAAAAATATTAGAGCGTGTCAACATATTCACAGAGCTTGCCGATGAAAATCAGGTTTTGCTTGTTCTCCCTTTGGGAGGAAAACGGAGAATCGATGCGGAAACAATTAAGAACATTGATCATGAGATCGAAAAGACTCCATCTGATCAGATAAATGTTTCAGCAGAATGGGTAGCACAGCCTATTACTGTCTTGCCTTATCAAAGAAAGGTTTTAAACACGTTACAGAAAGAATATGTGAATTTCAATGAAGCGGCAGGCCGGCTGAATGCAGAGGATGTTATACCTTATCCGCCGGGAATTCCGATGATTATGGCAGGCGAAAGAATCACAAGAGAAAGCGTGCAAAAGCTCAGCCGCTTGATCAGCATGAAAACGCATGTTCAAGGGAATATGAAAATCAATGAGAAGCAATTACTTGTTTATATAGAAGAGGAGAAATCATGAGCGGTTTATTTATTACATTTGAAGGTCCTGAAGGCGCGGGAAAAACAACTGTATTACAGGAAATGAAAAAGATACTGACAGCAGAGGGCCTTCAGGTTACAGCAACACGGGAACCAGGCGGCATAGATATCGCAGAACAAATTCGAGAAGTTATTCTAAACGAGAACAACACGTTAATGGATCCAAAAACAGAAGCTCTCTTATATGCAGCTGCAAGACGTCAGCATTTAGTTGAAAAAGTAAAACCTGCTTTAGAGCAGGGGAATATTGTACTTTGTGACAGATTCATTGACAGTTCACTCGCATACCAAGGATATGCAAGAGGCCTTGGGATTGATGAGGTTCTTTCGATTAACCAATTCGCCATTGGGGATATGATGCCTCATGTCACAATATATTTTTCAATTGATCCGGAAGAGGGCCTGAAGCGTATTGATGCGAACGACTCTCGGGAGAAAAATCGGCTCGATCTGGAAAAGTTGAGCTTTCATACAAAAGTTCAGGAAGGTTATCGGGAGCTGATGAAGCGTTTTCCAGAAAGATTCCATTCAGTTGATGCCGCTCAATCGAAAGACCTCGTTGTTCAGGACGTTCAAAAGGTTATCAATGAAGCGTTGAAAAAAATTCAATTGTGACCTGTTTCTCATTAGTTGATATAATAATGTAAACGAGATCATTGTTGTTTCCAATCTAAAGGAGGCCTTTACAGATGAAATTAATAGTGGCAGTTGTACAAGATCAGGACAGCAACCGACTTTTGAAAACTTTAACAGATCACAACTTTAGAGTCACAAAGCTTGCGACGACAGGAGGATTTCTTAAATCAGGCAATACAACGTTTATGATTGGTGTCGAGGATATACGCGTCGATAAAGCATTGAGTCTCATTAAAGAAAACGGACAGAAACGTGATCAGATGATTGCTCCTGTATCTCCAATGGGCGGAAATGCTGATTCATATGTCCCTTATCCAGTCGAAGTTGAAGTTGGCGGAGCGACAGTATTTGTCCTTCCAGTCGATGAATTTCATCAATTTTAAGGATTTGAAACTGTGAAAATCAATAAAGATATACGCACATTTATAGATAATAAGCAGCTTCCTTCTATGAAAACAGCTGAGATTTCAGCATCTTTTAAAACATCAATGGAGAACCAAAGCAGCAAATTAAAGTTTGATCAGCTGACCAGGCTGTTAACAGACATAGAAGCATTTGGGAAAAGACTGACGAAATCAAGGAATTTTAAAGACTTGGCAAGATTTAAAGGGCTTGTGAAACGTTTTGTCAAAGAAGCTGTTGACAGCGGTCTTTCACATGAGACGTCGAAAAGCTTTGATCTTTACGGAAACAGCAGAACACTGGGACTTGTGAAAGAAATAGACGAGAAATTGATAAAGCTTACAGAAGAGATGATGGATCTGGAAAAACCGGCAATTGATTTGCTGGAGCGTATTGGCGAAATAAAAGGTTTATTAATTAACCTTTACACATAGAGAGTGATACAATGGCAATATCCTGGAAGGAAATGACCGAGCTTCAGCCCAGAGTAATGAAGCTTTTATATAATAGTATTGAGAAGGACAGATTATCACACGCTTATTTATTTGAGGGCAAAAAAGGAACAGGCAAGCTGGAGGCCGCAATGCTTCTTGCGAAAAGCTTTTTTTGTCTGGAAGCCGGAGCAGAGCCTTGTGAGAACTGCAGAAATTGTAAGCGGATTGAGTCGGGGAACCACCCTGATCTCCATCTGGTCCAGCCTGATGGGTTATCGATTAAAAAGGCACAAATTCAAGCGCTGCAAGAAGAGTTTTCAAAAACAGGGCTTGAATCGCATAAAAAGCTGTATATCATATCACATGCAGATCAAATGACGGCTAATGCCGCAAACAGCCTGCTGAAGTTTTTAGAGGAACCGAACAGAGACACAATGGCCATCCTTATCACTGAGCAGCCTCAAAGGTTAATGGATACCATCATTTCAAGATGCCAAACCCTTCCTTTTCAGCCTTTGCAGCCCAAAGCAATTGAAGACCGACTGATAGAACAGGACGTCTCGCCTTATATGGCGAGGCTCCTGGCGAACATGACCAACAATGTAGCAGAAGCAGTCGAATTAAGTCGAAATGATGAGTTTGCAGAGTCTAGAGCGAAAGTGATAAAATTGTATGAAGTCTTACACCAGCGGAAAGGACATGCCTTTTTCTTTATTCAAGATCAATGGATGCCCTTTTTCAAAGAAAAAACCCATCAAGAAATGGGTCTTGATATGCTCTTATTGATATATCGCGATGTGTTGTCCATCCAAATAGGAAATGAAGATAAATTGATTTATCAAGACTTATTCCAATCAATAAAACAGCATGCGCTACAATCAACACAACAAAGCGTTACGAACCAGATACTTGCTGTTTTAGAAGCAAAGAAACGGCTTCATTCCAATGTGAATGTGCAGGGACTAATGGAGCACTTGGTGTTAATGTTGCAGGAGGGATAAGCTTGTACAATGTAATTGGCGTCCGCTTTAAGAAAGCGGGTAAAATATATTATTTCGATCCGAATGGATTTCATATAGAACAAGACAGCTGCGTCATTGTAGAAACTGTCAGAGGCGTTGAGTACGGCCAGGTTGTTGTCGCGAATAAACAGGTGGATGAGCATGATGTTGTGCTTCCGCTCCGTAAAGTGATACGCGTGGCTGACGAGCGCGATCTTCTCATTGTAGAAGAAAATAAACAAGAAGCTTTATCAGCATTTGAAATATGCCAAAAGAAAGTAATAGATCACGGCTTGGATATGAAGCTGGTCGATGTGGAGTTTACGTTCGACCGCAATAAAGTAATTTTTTACTTCACTGCTGACGGCCGAGTAGACTTTAGAGAACTTGTAAAGGATTTAGCCTCCATCTTCAAAACAAGGATTGAGCTTCGCCAAATTGGAGTGAGAGATGAGGCAAAAATGCTCGGAGGAATTGGCCCTTGCGGCAGAATGCTTTGCTGTTCAACATTCCTCGGAGATTTTGAACCTGTGTCTATTAAGATGGCGAAGGATCAGAACCTATCTTTAAATCCAACAAAGATTTCTGGTCTTTGCGGACGTCTGATGTGCTGTCTGAAATACGAAAACGATGAGTATGAGACTGCAAAGGAACAGCTTCCGGATATAGGGGAAATGATTACGACAGCAAACGGGCCTGCGAAAGTCGTCGGGCTGAATATTCTGGAACGGGTGCTTCAGGTGGAACTGATGAACCGTGAAAAAGTGATAGAATATACTTGGGAAGAGCTCTTGGAAGAGGGCGTCGTATCCGCACAAACCACAGATTAACGAGGTGTGGAACCTTGGATAAAAAAGAGTTATTTGATACCGTCATTAACTTAGAAGAACAAATCGGCTCGCTTTACCGGCAGCTGGGGGATTTAAAGCAGCATATCGGTGAGATGATTGAAGAAAATCATCATCTACAGCTTGAAAATAAGCATTTGCGTAAACGGCTGGACGATACGACGCAACAGATTGAAAAGTTTAAAGCTGATAAAAAAGAATCAAAAACACAGAAGACAGAGCAAGCTGATATAGGGGAAGGATATGATAATCTGGCACGTCTGTATCAGGAAGGGTTCCATATCTGTAACGTCCACTATGGAAGCGTCAGAAAAGAAGATTGTCTCTTCTGTCTGTCATTCTTAAATAAAAAATAAGGAAAAAGGCTTCCGCATCAGACGGAAGCCTTTTTCAAAGGTGCTGGAAAGGATAAGAAAATGGTTTCATTACATGACGATGAAAGATTAGACTATTTGCTGGCAGAGGACATGAAGATCATACAAAGTTCAACGGTGTTTGCTTTTTCGTTGGACGCTGTGCTTCTCTCCAAATTTGCTTATGTTCCGATTCAAAAAGGAAAAATTGTTGATTTGTGCACTGGCAACGGCATTGTGCCACTGCTGCTGAGTACAAGGTCAAAAGCCGAAATTCTTGGAGTTGAAATTCAGGAAAGACTGCATGATATGGCTGTCCGCAGTGTGGCGTATAATGAGCTGCAGGATCAAATTCAAATCATACATGATGATCTGAAAAACATGCCTGAAAAGCTGGGGCATAATAGATATGATGTTGTTACCTGCAACCCGCCTTATTTTAAAACACCGAAACAGGCCGAACAAAATTTGAATGAGCACCTCCGTATCGCAAGACATGAAATTCACTGTACATTGGAAGATGTCATTTCTGTCAGCGGTAAATTGCTAAAGCAAGGCGGAAAGGCAGCGCTCGTTCATCGGCCGGGCCGGCTTCTCGAAATTTTTGAATTGATGAAGGCTTATCAAATTGAGCCGAAGCGTGTTCAGTTTGTCTATCCGAAACAAGGGAAGGAAGCCAATACTATTTTGGTTGAAGGCATAAAAGGCGGGCGGCCAGATTTGAAAATACTTCCTCCGCTGTTCGTGTATAACGAACAAAACGAATACACAAAAGAAATCAGGACCATTTTATATGGAGATAAATAACCATTTCTTTTATGTTGTACAGTGCAAAGACAACAGCTGGTATGCAGGGTATACCAACGATCTGCAGAAACGGCTGAAAACTCACAACGATGGAAAGGGCGCAAAGTATACAAAAGCGAGACGCCCGGTTGATTTAATTTTTGCTGAGGCATTTGCAACGAAGCGGGAAGCCATGCAGGCGGAATATTACTTTAAAAAACTGACCCGCAGAAAAAAAGAGCTTTATATAGAAGAAAAACGGAACAGCAAGGAGGCTGTATATGTTAAGGCGCCAGATGAGCTTTAATGGTAAGTCGGATATGGGGATTCTTTATTTGGTTCCGACACCTATCGGAAATTTAGAGGATATGACGTTTCGAGCGATCGAAACACTGAAATCAGTGGATGCGATTGCTGCAGAGGATACGAGGCAAACAAAAAAGCTTTGCCATGTATATGAAATTGAAACCCCGCTTGTCAGTTATCACGAACACAATAAAGAAAGCAGCGGCCACAAAATCATTGAATGGCTGAAGTCCGGGAAGGACATAGCGCTGGTCAGTGACGCCGGGCTGCCGACAATTTCTGATCCGGGAGCGGAAATCGTCAAGGACTTTACAGAAATGGGCGGTTATGTTGTTCCTCTGCCGGGGGCCAATGCCGCATTAACAGCGCTTATCGCTTCAGGAATTGTACCGCAGCCTTTCTTTTTCTACGGATTTCTCAACAGGCAGAAAAAAGAAAAGAAGAAAGAACTCGATGTCCTCAAAAAACGACAAGAAACGATTGTTTTTTATGAAGCACCTCACCGATTGAAGGAAACCTTGTCTGTGATGTTAGAGATATTAGGAGACCGGGACATTGCGGTGACGCGTGAACTTACTAAGAAATATGAAGAGTTTATAAGAGGAACGATATCAGAAGTGATAGACTGGGCAAATGAGGATCAGATCCGCGGAGAGTTTTGTCTTGTGGTCGAGGGCAATAACTCTGAGGAACAAGATGAAGAAACACATTGGTGGGAGAACCTCTCTGCAAAAGAACATGTCGAGCATTATATCTCAAAGGGAGCAACCTCAAAAGAAGCCATTAAAAAAGCGGCCGTAGATCGTAACGTCCCAAAACGTGAAATGTATGATGCATACCATATTCAGCAATAAAAAAAACGTTCTTGTGTCATAACAAGAACGTTTTTTGTGTAAAAAATGATTATTTAAGGTTTTGAAGCTGGTTTTGGATTTCGCTGATGATTTGCTCAGCGCCTTCTTTGCTTAGTACCAATTTGCCGCCGGCAAGTTTAAGGTTATCGTCAGAAACTTCACCAGTTACTTGGCAAGTCATGTTTGGTTTATATTTTTTAAGGATGATTTTTTCATCATCAACATAAATTTCAAGAGCATCTTTTTCTGCGATTCCAAGAGTACGACGCAATTCGATAGGAATCACTACACGTCCTAATTCATCAACTTTACGTACAATACCAGTAGATTTCATAAACATTCTCCTCCCAAGAGATAATTATTGTTTAAGTTATATTTTTCTTCGTCATTATTCGACAAAATCCTTACCTTCATAGCATAACAAGGTTTCCAATAATCGTCAATCCTTTTGTTTACTATTGATTGTAAGATTTAGTTCTTATAGTCAGTAATGGCTTTGAAACTACCGGATTAACAGCATTTTATAATTTTCTAATAAAGCTATTATCCTATGAAAAATCCTTTTAAATCAAGACTTTCGAACCAAGGTTTTTTATACCGTATGATTATATACGACAAAATTCGACATGAACAGACTTTTTTTATTTTTATTAAAGGTTTTTAATTTTAATTATTCTTTTTAGGGGCATACGTATATATCCTTGATCTTAAAGGCTAAGATGGTATCATAGATAAAGGATAAATATAAAAATAGATAATCATATATGTTTTGCACTTTTCGCCGCTCTCGTCCTTTGGGCGGGAGCTTTTTGACATTCTGATTGGGAGGTTTCAAGATGCCGCAAGAAAACAATACATTTTACATTACAACACCGATTTATTATCCGAGCGGAAAATTACATATCGGCCATGCGTATACAACAGTCGCTGGTGACGCAATGGCTCGCTACAAACGATTAAAAGGCTTTGATGTGCGCTATTTAACGGGAACGGATGAGCATGGGCAGAAGATCCAACAAAAAGCTGAACAGGAAAACATTACGCCTCAAGAGTATGTGGATCGCGCAGCGGCAGATATTCAGAAACTGTGGAAACAGCTTGAAATCTCAAACGATGACTTTATCCGCACAACTGAAAAACGGCATAAAGTTGTCATAGAAAAGGTGTTCCAAAAGCTTCTTGAAAACGGGGACATCTATCTTGATGAATACGAGGGCTGGTACAGTATTCCTGATGAAACATTCTACACGGAAACTCAGCTTGTAGATATTGAACGAAATGAAAAGGGTGAGGTTATTGGCGGGAAAAGCCCTGACAGCGGCCACCCTGTCGAATTGATCAAAGAGGAATCCTATTTCTTCCGTATGGGGAAATATGCTGACCGTCTTTTGAAATTCTATGAAGAAAATCCAACCTTCATTCAGCCGGAGTCACGTAAAAACGAGATGATTAACAACTTCATCAAACCCGGCCTTGAGGATTTAGCTGTTTCACGCACCACATTTGACTGGGGTGTGAAGGTGCCGGAAAATCCAAAACATGTTGTATATGTTTGGATCGACGCACTATTCAACTATTTAACAGCACTCGGTTATGATACAGAAAATGATGAGCTTTATCAAAAATATTGGCCAGCCGATGTTCACTTAGTTGGTAAGGAAATTGTACGGTTCCATACCATTTATTGGCCAATTATGCTAATGGCTCTGGACCTTCCGTTGCCCAAGCAAGTATTTGCGCATGGCTGGCTTTTGATGAAAGATGGAAAAATGTCGAAATCCAAAGGGAATGTTGTTGATCCAGTCACGCTCATCGAACGCTACGGTTTAGACGAGCTTCGTTATTACCTGCTTCGTGAAGTGCCATTTGGATCTGACGGTGTTTTCACGCCGGAAGGTTTTGTTGAACGAATTAACTATGACTTAGCGAATGATTTAGGTAACCTTTTGAATCGTACTGTTGCCATGATCAATAAATACTTTGACGGGCAAATCGGTTCTTATAAAGGTGCCGTAACGGAATTTGACCAGACGCTTTCTTCCGTGGCTGAGGAAACAGTGAAATCCTATGAAAAAGCAATGGAAAAGATGGAATTCTCGGTCGCTCTTTCAACATTATGGCAGTTGATCAGCCGAACTAATAAATACATTGACGAAACGGCTCCATGGGTTCTTGCCAAAGATCCAGAAAAAGAAAATGAACTGCAGTCGGTTATGTATCACCTTGCTGAATCATTGCGTATTTCAGCCGTACTGCTTCAGCCGTTCCTGACAAAAACACCGGTAAAAATGTTTGAGCAGCTGGGCATCACGGATGATGCTTTAAAAGCCTGGGACAGCATTACAGCTTTCGGTCAGCTTAAAGACACAAAAGTACAAAAAGGCGAACCTTTATTCCCGCGTTTAGAAGCAGAAGAAGAAATTGCGTACATTAAAGGGAAAATGCAGGGCTCAGCTCCAGCTAAAGAAGAGAAAAAAGAAGAAGAGCCGCAAGAGGTCGACCGTTTACCTGAAATTACGATTGATCAGTTCATGAATGTAGAACTTCGTGTGGCAGAGGTTATAGAAGCAGAGCCGGTGAAAAAAGCAGATCGTTTACTGAAACTCCAGCTTGACCTTGGCTTTGAGAAACGCCAAGTCGTTTCCGGTATTGCAAAACATTATAAACCTGAACAGCTTATTGGAACAAAACTCGTATGTGTAACAAATCTAAAACCGGTTAAGCTGAGAGGAGAGCTCTCTCAAGGAATGATCCTTGCAGGAGAAGCAGACGGCGTATTAAAAGTCGTATCCATCGATCAGTCCTTACCGAAGGGCACAAGAATTAAATAATGATAAACAAAAGGTGTTTCACGTGTAACAATTCGTCGAACACCTTTTGTGTTTCGACAAGAAAGGAGTTTTTCATTTATGTTATTTGACACACATGCGCATTTAAATGCAGAACAATACAATACAGATCTAGAAGAGGTTATTGAGCGGGCGAAAGCTGAAAAAGTGGACCGGATTGTAGTCGTCGGTTTTGACCGGCCGACCATTACCCGGGCGATGGAAATGATTGAGGAATATGATTTTATATATGCTGCCATCGGCTGGCACCCAGTTGACGCCATTGACATGACAGAGGAAGATTTGGCTTGGATTAAAGAGCTTTCTGCTCATGAAAAAGTGGTAGCGATAGGTGAAATGGGTCTGGATTATCATTGGGATAAATCTCCTAAAGAAGTTCAAAAAGAAGTATTTAGAAAACAAATTGCCCTCGCAAAAGAGGTCAATCTCCCTATTATTATCCACAACCGTGATGCAACAGAGGATGTCGTTACCATTTTGAAAGAGGAAGGCGCAGACGAAGTCGGCGGCATCATGCATTGTTTTACGGGCAGTATTGAAGTGGCAAGAGAATGTATGAAGATGAATTTTTATTTGTCATTTGGCGGTCCTGTCACCTTCAAAAATGCGAAGAAACCAAAGGAAGTTGTAAAGGAAATTCCGAATGATAGGCTGCTGATTGAAACTGACTGTCCGTTTCTTACCCCAACTCCTTTTCGAGGGAAAAGAAATGAGCCAAGCTATGTGAAATATGTGGCAGAACAGATTGCTGAATTAAGAGGAACAACCTTTGAAGAAATTGCATCAATTACGACTGAAAATGCAAAAAGACTTTTCCGTATAAACTGACAAAAAAAGCTAGCGGGTTTTGTAAGAGCTTGTCCGTTCCGGTGTTTTTCCATAAATGTTCTACATGCTTTCTTCTCCTCATAGGATAGGTTTGTCGACAAGTCTTTCTTCCGTTTCTCGGTGTGTTTCAGGATAATGAAGAAGACACTGAGCTTTTAGGGGAACGAGAAGGGAGGGTTGACAGCCTTTTAGATACTCTATATAATCTCTCCGAGGAGAAGGAGGCGTTTTTCATCACACAAAAAATGAAAAAGCTGTTTTCCGTAAAGCTTAGCAAAAGCAAAGTCATTCTGGTTGCTGCTTGTTTGCTGCTGGCGGGAGGCGGGACTGCGTACGCAGCTCATGAGCTGACGAAACAATCAGTCTCAGTTTCTATCAACGGCAAAAAGAAAAATATACGCACACATGCAAAAACAGTCGGTGATCTTTTAGAAGCACTTGATATAAAGACAAGAGATGAAGACAAGATCACACCTGCTAAACAGACACAGATAACAGCAGATATGAATGTTGTGTATGAGGCTGCAAAACCTGTGAAGCTTACTTTAAACGGGAAAGAAAAGACATTATGGTCAACAGCAAAAACGGTCGGTGCATTACTGGACGAACAAGATGTTGATGTAAAAGAACACGATCAGATTGATCCCGCAATAGATACAGAAGTTTCGAAAGACATGAAAATTAACATAGAACCTGCGTTCCAAGTCACTGTGAATGATGCAGGGAAAGAAAAGAAGATCTGGACGACTTCGACTACGGTCGCTGACTTTTTAAAACAGCAAAAGATGAACATAAAAGACGAAGATAAAATCAAGCCTGCGTTAGATGAAAAGCTAACGAAAGGAAAGGCTGATATTACAATAACTCGTATCGAAAAGGTCACCGATGTAGTTGAAGAGAAAATAGCGTTTGATGTGAAAAAACAAGAAGACGCTTCTCTTGAAAAAGGGCAAGAAAAGGTCGTCCAAAAAGGAAAAGAAGGCAAGCTCAAAAAACATTATGAAGTCGTAAAGGAAAACGGCGAAGAAGTTTCCAGAGAGCTTGTAAAAGAAGAAACAGCCGAGCAAAGCAAAGATAAAGTGGTTGCGATCGGCACAAAGCAAAGCAGTCCGAAGATTGAAAAGGTCAGTGCTTCCGGCGATTCAAAACCAGTTGTGTCTCGGAGCAATGAATCAACAGGTAAAGTCATGACAGTTTCATCTACAGCTTATACGGCAAGCTGCAGCGGATGTTCAGGACATACGGCTACAGGCGTTAATCTGAAAAATAATCCTAATGCAAAAGTCATCGCAGTAGATCCAAATGTCATTCCGCTAGGCTCAAAAGTCCACGTTGAAGGATATGGATACGCCGTTGCTGCTGATACGGGCTCAGCGATTAAAGGGAATAAAATAGACGTCTTTTTCCCTGAGAAATCATCGGCTTACCGATGGGGAAATAAAACAGTCAAAATTAAAATCTTGAATTAATATATACTTATCTATACAGAGGGTTTTGCGCCCTCTGTTTTTTTCGTTATAATAGACGAAGTGTATTTTCTGCTTATTAGACGCTCGACATATGAAAAAGTTTCATCAATATACAAAAGTTTTTATTTTGTCTTGGAGGAAATAATGAAAATTAAAGAGATCATTGTGGTCGAGGGGCGTGACGATACGGCCCGCATCAAATTGGCTGTTGATGCAGACACAATTGAAACAAATGGTTCAGCCATCGGTGATCATGTGATTGAACAAATCCGTTTGGCTCAGGAAACCAGAGGCGTTATCATCTTAACGGACCCGGATTTCCCGGGAGAAAAAATACGCAAAACCATTTCCGAGGCTGTACCCGGCTGTAAGCATGCATTCCTGCCAAAGCACCTTGCGAAACCTAAAAACAAACGGGGAATTGGCGTAGAACACGCATCAATTGAAAGCATCAGGGCATGTTTAGAAAACGTGCATGAAGAAATGGAAGCACAGCCGAGTGAAATTTCTGCTGAAGACCTAATTCACGCCGGGCTGATTGGCGGATCTGAAGCAAAACGCCGCCGTGAACGTCTTGGTGATCTGCTGAAAATCGGATATACAAATGGCAAACAGCTTCAAAAACGGCTGCAAATGTTTCAAATTAAAAAAAGTGATTTTATGAGTGCGCTCGATACCGTCATGCGGGAGGAACAGAATGAATAAAGATATTGCGACACCGATAAGAACGAAAGAGATACTAAAAAAATACGGTTTTTCTTTTAAAAAGAGTTTGGGGCAGAATTTCTTAATTGATACAAACATTTTAGACAGAATTGTCGACCACGCCGAAGTGACGGAGAAAACCGGTGTCATTGAAATCGGCCCGGGGATCGGGGCTTTGACTGAACAGCTTGCCAAGCGGGCAAAAAAGGTCGTGGCATTTGAAATTGATCAGCGTTTATTGCCGATCCTTAAAGACACGCTCTCCCCATATGACAATGTCACTGTCATTCATCAAGACGTACTTAAGGCAGACGTGAGATCGGTCATTGAAGAGCAATTTAAAGACTGTGATGAGGTGATGGTTGTAGCCAACCTACCTTATTATGTGACAACGCCGATTATCATGAAGCTGCTTGAAGAAAACCTCCCGCTGAAAGGGATTGTCGTTATGCTGCAAAAGGAAGTAGCTGAACGTATGGCTGCTGATCCTTCATCTAAGGAGTACGGTTCACTTTCTATTGCTGTGCAATTTTATACAGAAGCCAAAACGGTGATGATCGTTCCGAAAACGGTATTTGTTCCTCAGCCTAATGTAGATTCAGCAGTCATTCGGCTGATTCGTCGCGACGGCCCGGCAGTGGATGTAGAAAACGAAGCCTTTTTCTTTCAGTTAATTAAGGCGAGCTTTGCTCAGCGCCGCAAAACGTTGCTTAATAACTTAGTGAACAATCTGCCTGATGGTAAAGCAAAAAAACCAATGATTGAGCAAGTGCTGGAAGAAACGAATATTGACGGCAAGCGCCGAGGTGAATCCTTGTCTATTGAGGAATTCGCTGCGCTGTCTAACGGATTGTACAAAGCCCTTTTTTAAAAGGGCTTTTTGTTTTCGCACCACATGGACTGCCGCTACATAGGCTAGAGAAGGACCTTAAATTCAATGATAAGAAAAACTTGCACTCAGCGAAAAAAGGCGCTTTTCTCAAGGCTCTTTCTTTCATGATGAGGCTTAGTCTATGTGTGGAGTGAGGAACGTGCAATTTAAAATAGGGGATATGGTAGCCAGAAAATCCTATCAAATGGATGTTTTGTTTCGCATATTAGCGATAGAACAAACAAGTACAGGGAATTCAATCGCCATTTTGCATGGTGACGAAGTCAGGCTGATTGCTGATGCGGATTTTTCTGATTTGGTGGCTGTGCAAAAAGATGAGCAGCTGATGCGAAAAAAGAAAGATGAGAGCAGAATGAATGAATCACTTGAGCTGCTCCGTCAGGATTATAAGCTGCTGAGAGAGAAACAGGAGTACTATGCAACAAGCCAGTACCAGCATCAGGAGCATTATTTTCATATGCCGGGCAAGGTGCTTCATATGGACGGTGATGAGGCGTATTTGAAAAAATGCCTGAGTGTCTATAAAAAAATCGGTGTGCCGGTTTACGGCATTCATTGTCACGAAAAGAAAATGTCTGCTTCTATAGAAGAATTGCTCGACAAATATCGACCTGACATCCTGGTGATTACCGGCCATGATGCATACTCGAAGCAAAAGGGCGGCATTGATGATTTGAGCGCATACAGACATTCGAAACACTTTGTCGAAACCGTTCAGAAAGCCCGAAAAAAAATCCCTCACTTAGATCAGCTAGTTATTTTTGCGGGGGCTTGCCAATCCCATTTTGAATCACTTATAAGAGCGGGAGCCAATTTCGCGAGTTCTCCTTCAAGAGTAAACATCCATGCTCTTGATCCTGTATATATCGTGGCGAAAATCAGCTTTACGCCTTTTATGGAAAGAGTCAACGTATGGGAAGTGCTCCGGAATACACTGACAAGAGAGAAAGGACTTGGAGGCATTGAAACAAGAGGAGTATTGAGGGTCGGAATGCCTTATAAGTCCAATTAGCCCCGGATAGATGATTTATTCGGGGTTTTTATTTTACATAATGATACATAATTTACCGAAACTTGCGGAAAATATTTGAGGAATCATAGAATTTTGTCAAAATAATTTTGTTGACAACGTCTTATTAACGTTGATATAATTTAAATTTTATTTGACAAAAATAGGCTCGTGTTGTACAATAAATGTAGTGAGGTGGATGCAATGGCGAAGACGTTGTCCGATATTAAAAGGTCGCTTGATGGGAATTTAGGTAGAAGGCTGACGTTAAAAGCAAACGGTGGCCGCCGAAAAACGATTGAGCGTTCGGGCATTTTAGCTGAGACGTACCCTGCTGTTTTTGTGATACAACTAGATCAAGACGAGAACTCGTTTGAAAGAGTTTCATACAGTTATGCTGATATTTTGACTGAGACTGTTGAACTGACATTTAATGATGACGCAGCAAGCTCAGTAGCATTTTAACGGGCAGTGAACTTTTTGTTTACTGCTTTTTGTTTTGTCTTTTTTTGATTTCCATTAATTCTCTCGATACTTTCACTGTCATTAAACAAAAGATAAAAACGGTCACATTTTATCGTGACGTGCACGAATCGTTATCATCTCTAAAAAAGGGGTTGTTTCGTTTGGGCAGACGTCGTGGAGTTATGTCAGATGAGTTTAAATATGAGCTGGCTAAGGACCTTGGTTTTTACGACACTGTAAAAAATGAAGGTTGGGGAGGCATTCGTGCCCGCGATGCCGGTAACATGGTAAAACGGGCAATTGAAATCGCCGAACAGCAGATGGCTCAGAATCAGAATAACCGATAAGGAATGTGACCCGGGGGACGTATGGTTCCCCGGTTTTTGATTTTGGTTGTAAATACATAATGGCTCCAATATGGATATGTTCATCCCGCACTTCAAATGTGATACAATGTTCATACTTATGTTTAGATGGAGAAGTAGGTGAAAGCTATGCGTATTTTAGAAAAAGCGCCAGCCAAGATCAATCTGTCACTCGACGTTACCCGAAAACGCCCGGATGGTTATCATGAAGTCGAAATGATTATGACGACAATTGATTTAGCGGATCGGATTGAATTGACGGAGCTGGCAGAAGATGTAGTAAGGGTTTCATCCCACAACCGCTTTGTGCCCGATGATCAGAGAAACTTAGCTTATCAGGCTGCCAAGCTCGTCAAAGACAGATACAACGTGAAAAAGGGAGTTTCCATCATGATCACGAAGGTGATTCCCGTGGCTGCCGGCCTTGCCGGCGGAAGCAGTGATGCGGCTGCAACGCTCAGAGGACTGAACAGACTGTGGAATTTAAATCTTTCTGCAGAAACGCTGGCGGAGCTGGGAGCGGAAATTGGCTCAGACGTCTCGTTTTGCGTCTATGGCGGAACTGCGCTTGCCACTGGACGCGGTGAAAAGATCAAACACATCAGCCCGCCTCCGCATTGCTGGGTCATTTTGGCGAAGCCAACAATTGGAGTTTCTACGGCCGAGGTCTACAGACAGCTAAAGCTTGATGAGGTGGAACACCCGGATGTAAACGGTATGATTGACGCGATTGAGGAAAAGAGCTTTCAAAACATGTGCAGCCGTTTGGGGAATGTGCTTGAGTCTGTAACGCTTGATATGCATCCAGAAGTCGCGATGATCAAAAACCAGATGAAACGCTTTGGCGCAGATGCCGTGTTAATGAGCGGAAGCGGTCCGACTGTGTTTGGACTGGTTCAATATGAGTCTAAGGTACAGAGGATTTATAACGGGTTAAGAGGCTTCTGCGATCAGGTATATGCGGTGAGAATGATCGGCGAACAGAACGCTCTTGATTAAATCCGTATGTTAAGTTATATTGATCTTAAAATATTCGGATTTTGGGGGTAAGTTCATGAAGTTTCGTCGCAGCGGCAGATTGGTGGACTTAACAAATTATTTGTTAACCCATCCGCACGAGTTAATACCGTTAACCTTTTTTTCTGAGCGGTATGAATCTGCAAAATCATCGATCAGTGAAGATTTAACAATTATAAAGCAAACCTTTGAGCAGCAAGGGATCGGTACTTTACTTACTGTTCCCGGCGCTGCCGGAGGTGTCAAATATATTCCGAAAATGAAGCAGGCTGAAGCTGAAGAATTCGTTCAGACACTTGGACAGTCATTGGCGAATCCTGAGCGCATCCTTCCGGGCGGTTATGTGTATTTAACGGATATCTTAGGAAAGCCATCTGTTCTCTCCAAGGTTGGCAAGCTGTTTGCTTCTGTATTTGCGGACCGCGAAATTGACGTTGTCATGACCGTTGCCACGAAAGGCATCCCTCTCGCGTATGCAGCTGCGAGTTATCTGAATGTGCCTGTCGTCATTGTGCGCAAGGATAACAAGGTAACTGAGGGCTCCACGGTCAGCATTAATTACGTGTCAGGCTCCTCAAACCGCATTCAAACGATGTCACTTGCAAAAAGAAGCATGAAAACGGGTTCAAACGTACTTATTATTGATGACTTTATGAAAGCAGGCGGCACAATTAATGGTATGATTAGCCTGTTGGATGAGTTTAATGCGAATGTAGCGGGGATCGGCGTCTTGGTCGAAGCCGAAGGAGTAAATGAACGTCTTGTTGATGAATATATGTCACTTCTAACTCTTTCAACGATCAACATGAAAGATAAGTCCATTGAAATCCAGAATGGCAATTTTCTGCGTTTTTTTAAAGACAATCTTTTGAAGAATGGAGAGACAGAATCATGACAAAAGCAGTCCACACAAAACATGCCCCAGCGGCAATCGGACCTTACTCACAAGGGATCATCGTCAATAATATGTTTTACAGCTCAGGCCAAATTCCTTTGACGCCTTCAGGTGAAATGGTGAACGGTGATATTAAGGAGCAGACACATCAAGTGTTCAGCAACTTAAAAGCGGTGTTGGAAGAAGCAGGTGCTTCTTTTGAAACAGTCGTAAAGGCAACTGTATTTATCGCGGACATGGAACAGTTTGCGGAAGTGAACGAAGTGTACGGACAATATTTTGACACGCACAAACCGGCGAGATCTTGCGTTGAAGTTGCGAGACTTCCAAAGGACGCATTAGTCGAAATCGAAGTGATTGCGTTAGTAAAATAATAAGAAAAGTGATTCTGGGTTTGCTCGGAATCACTTTTTTATTTACCTTATGCCTGAAATAAAAGCGTTATGACCTAATTGTGTATTTATATCCTATTTTTTCAAAAAATATTTTAAAAAACAGCAGGAATTCAGAAAAAATCGTGGAATTGATACACTAATGCTTTTATATAGGGAAAAGGTGGTGAACTACTGTGGAAGTTACTGACGTAAGATTACGCCGCGTGAATACCGATGGTCGCATGAGAGCGATTGCATCCATCACGCTGGATCACGAATTTGTTGTACATGATATTCGTGTGATTGATGGAAACAATGGTCTTTTCGTTGCGATGCCGAGTAAACGCACCCCTGATGGAGAGTTCCGCGATATTGCTCATCCTATTAATTCAAGCACGCGTGGAAAGATTCAAGATGCCGTGTTAAATGAGTATCATCGTCTGGGTGACACTGAAGCATTAGAATTCGAAGAAGCTGGAGCTTCTTAAAAAATAACCAAAAAGCAAGGACTGCTGATGGGGCTGAGACAAGCCTTTTTCCGGCAGTCCTTTTTAATTCTGATTTTTCAAACTAAAATGCACCAATAGAAAATTCTTGCACTTCATGAAGTCTCCTTGAAATCAACTGATATTTAGGATATATTTTTCTATGGATAAAAGGGATATTGGAGGCCATTAAATGGATAAGCGGTTTGCAGTTGTTTTAGCGGCTGGACAAGGAACGAGAATGAAATCAAAGCTTTACAAAGTCCTTCATCCAGTTTGTGGTAAGCCTATGGTAGAGCACGTCGTAGACGAAGCTTTAAAGCTCTCTTTAACGAAGCTTGTCACGATTGTCGGACATGGTGCGGAAGAAGTGAAAAAGCAGCTTGGGGATAAAAGCGAGTATGCGCTTCAAGCAGAACAGCTTGGCACTGCTCATGCTGTAAAACAGGCACAGCCATTTCTTGCTGACGAAAAAGGTGTAACGATTGTCATTTGCGGAGATACGCCGCTTTTAACAGCGGAGACAATGGAAGCTATGCTGAAAGAACATACACAAA
Organism: Bacillus sp. FSL K6-1003; assembly: GCF_037964945.1. Taxonomy (NCBI): domain Bacteria; kingdom Bacillati; phylum Bacillota; class Bacilli; order Caryophanales; family Bacillaceae; genus Bacillus; species Bacillus sp. FSL K6-1003. Next base: position 56,275 of record NZ_CP150176.1, read on the forward strand.
AAGAAGCAAAAGCTACAATCTTGACTGCTGTTGCAGAAGATCCGACTGGATACGGCCGAATCATTCGCGGTGAGAGCGGAGCGGTTCAAAAAATCGTGGAGCACAAGGACGCTTCAGAAGAAGAACGTCTTGTGACTGAAATTAATACTGGAACGTATTGTTTTGATAATGAAGCTCTATTCCGGGCCATTGACCAAGTATCGAACGATAATGTTCAAGGCGAGTATTATTTACCGGATGTGATAGAGATCCTCAAAAATGAAGGCGAAACTGTTGCCGCTTACCAGACTGGTAACTTCCAAGAAACGCTCGGAGTTAATGATAGAGTTGCTCTTTCTCAGGCTGAATTGTTTATGAAAGAGCGGATTAATAAACGGCATATGCAAAATGGTGTTACGCTGATTGACCCGATGAATACGTATATTTCTCCTGAAGCTGTCATCGGAAGCGATACTGTGATTTATCCTGGAACTGTGATTAAAGGTGAGGTGCAAATCGGAGAAGATACGATTATCGGCCCTCATACTGAGATTATGAATAGTTCCATTGGAAGCCGTACTGTGATTAAACAATCGGTAGTCAACAACAGTAAAGTGGGGAATGATGTAAACATAGGACCTTTTGCTCACATCAGACCTGATTCTGTCATCGGGAATGAAGTGAAGATCGGGAATTTTGTTGAAATCAAAAAGACGCAATTCGGAGACCGAAGCAAGGCTTCTCATTTAAGCTATGTCGGGGATGCCGAAGTAGGCACAGACGTCAACTTGGGCTGCGGTTCAATTACTGTTAATTATGATGGAAAGAATAAATATTTAACGAAAATTGAAGACGGCGCATTTATCGGCTGCAACTCCAATTTGGTTGCCCCTGTCACAGTCGGAGAAGGTGCTTATGTAGCGGCAGGCTCAACTGTTACGGAAGATGTACCTGGAAAAGCACTTGCTATCGCCAGAGCGAGACAAGTAAATAAAGACGATTATGTGAAAAAAATTCATAAAAAATAATCCTAAATTCGGAGGTTTATCCATGTCTAATCAATACGGAGATAAGAATTTAAAGATTTTTTCTTTGAATTCTAATCCAGAGCTTGCAAAAGAAATCGCAGATATAGTTGGAGTTCAATTAGGGAAGTGTTCTGTCACAAGATTTAGTGATGGGGAAGTCCAAATTAATATCGAAGAAAGTATTCGCGGATGTGACTGTTACATCATCCAGTCTACAAGTGATCCCGTTAACGAGCATATTATGGAACTGTTGATTATGGTAGATGCGCTGAAACGCGCTTCAGCAAAAACCATTAACATTGTGATCCCTTACTACGGTTATGCGCGTCAAGACAGAAAAGCTAGATCCCGTGAGCCAATCACAGCAAAACTTTTCGCAAACCTGCTTGAGACTGCCGGTGCGACTCGTGTCATCGCGCTTGATCTGCATGCACCGCAAATTCAAGGATTCTTTGATATACCGATTGACCACTTAATGGGTGTTCCGATTTTAGGAGAATATTTTGAAGGCAAAAACCTTGAAGATATCGTCATTGTTTCACCAGACCACGGCGGTGTGACACGCGCCCGCAAGCTGGCTGACAGACTAAAAGCGCCGATTGCGATCATTGATAAGCGCCGTCCGAGACCGAATGTGGCAGAAGTCATGAATATTGTCGGTAATATCGAAGGGAAGATCGCTATTCTTATCGATGATATCATTGATACAGCCGGCACCATTACACTTGCAGCTAATGCGCTTGTTGAAAATGGAGCAAAAGAAGTATATGCATGCTGTACACATCCGGTACTATCAGGACCTGCTGTAGAACGAATTAATAACTCAACAATTAAAGAGCTTGTTGTGACAAACAGCATCAAGCTCCCTGAAGAAAAGAAAATTGAACGGTTTAAGCAGCTTTCAGTCGGACCGCTTCTGGCTGAAGCGATTATTCGCGTTCATGAGCAGCAATCTGTCAGCTACCTGTTCAGCTAAACCGATGTTTTAAAAGGTTTAAACCTTTATCGTTTTGGGTATTGTTTCTAATAAGACAATAAAACGATAATAGGATGGTGCTGAATATGGCAACGTTAACGGCAAAAGAAAGAACAGGTTTCACCCGTTCGTCTCTTCGGGATATCCGTACTTCAGGACATGTTCCAGGTATCATATATGGAAAAGACACGGAAAACAAACCGGTATCCTTAGACAGTGTGGAACTTATTAAAACACTGAGGGACGAAGGCAAGAATACAGTCCTTACTCTTGACGTCAACGGAAAGAAGCACGCTGTCATGGTAACAGAGCTGCAAACGGACCCGCTGAAAAATGAGGTCACTCATGCTGACTTCCAAGTCGTTAATATGAGTGAGGAAATTGAAGTGGAAGTGCCGATTCATCTGACTGGAGAAGCAATTGGAGTGAAAAATGGAGGCGTATTGCAGCAGCCGCTTTACGCTCTTACTGTGAAGGCTAAGCCAAAAGCAATTCCGCAATCAATCGAGGCAGACATTTCTGGTCTTGATGTAAATGATGTACTCACGATTGAGGACTTGCCTGCTGGCGGTGACTACTCCTTTAATCACGAATCAGATGAGGTTGTGGCTTCCATTCTTCCTCCGCAGCAGCAGGATGCTGCAGAAACAGACGCTGAGGGAACTGCCGATGCTCAGCCTGAAGGTGAAAACAAAGATCAATAATAGCTTAAGGCGTAACCCTCCCGCGGTTACGTCTTTTGTGCTAGAATGAGAAGAATTATAGCCCGTATTAGAGCGGGAGCTTATGTGACTAAGGGAGGATTTTCCATGCTTGTAATTGCCGGCCTCGGAAACCCGGGAAAGAACTATGAAAATACACGGCATAATGTCGGATTTATGGCAATAGACCAGCTTTCGAAGGAATGGAATATTGAGCTGAACCAGAGCAAATTTAACGGATTATATGGAACCGGATTTGTTTCCGGCAAAAAGGTTCTACTTGTTAAACCGCTTACATATATGAATTTATCAGGAGAATGTTTGCGGCCTTTAATGGATTATTATGATGTAGACAACGAAGATTTAAAAGTTATTTACGATGACCTTGATCTGCCGACTGGCAAGATCCGTCTAAGAACGAAAGGCAGTGCGGGTGGGCATAATGGCATCAAATCACTGATCCAGCATCTCGGAACGCCTGAGTTTGATCGCATCCGTATCGGAATCGGGCGGCCTGTGAACGGGATGAAGGTGGTTGATTATGTTTTAGGCACTTTTTCAAAGGATGAAACACCAGCAATTGAAGAAGCGATTGAAAGGTCCGTTAAGGCTTGTGAGGCTTCTCTCAGCAAACCGTTTTTAGAGGTTATGAACGAATTCAACGCGAAGGTATAAAATACATAATCAGAGTCCATACTACACCAAAATGACTTATTCATCAGGAGGGTCCCTTGTATGGCTTTGCATTATTATTGTCGTCATTGCGGAGTAAAAGTTGGAAGTCTGGAATCTTCCATGGTATCGACAAATTCACTTGGGTTTCACCACTTAACAAACGAGGAAAGAAACGATATGATTTCATATAAAGACAATGGAGATGTCCATGTTCATACAATATGTGAAGATTGCCAAGAGGCACTTGAACGAAATCCGCATTACCACGAACATCACACATTTATTCAATAAAAAGCTTTGGTGTAGACACTAGACCAAAGCGTTTTTCTGTTCTTACAGAAAACAGAGAGGAGGGGCCATATGGACAACATTCAAACCTTTATTAAAGAAAGCGATGACTTCAAATCCATCGTCAACGGTTTAAACGAGGGGCTGAAGGAGCAGCTGCTCGCGGGTCTTTCAGGTTCCGCGCGTTCTGTTTTTACTTCTGCTCTGGCTAATGAAACGAATAAGCCTATCTTTCTAATCACCCATAATTTATACCAAGCTCAAAAAGTAACGGATGATCTGACTTCACTTCTTGAGGATCGGTCTGTCCTTCTGTACCCCGTCAATGAACTCATATCATCAGAAATCGCGGTGGCTAGCCCTGAACTGCGGGCGCAGCGCTTAGATGTCATTAATAGATTAACAAACGGAGAAACGCCTATAGTTGTTGCTCCGGTGGCGGCTGTCAGAAGAATGCTGCCGCCGGTAGAGGTGTGGAAAAACAGCCAAATGCTCATTCAGGTGGGTCATGATATCGAACCGGATCAGCTGGCATCCCGACTGGTAGAGGTGGGATACGAGCGGTCTGATATGGTTTCTGCACCCGGTGAATTCAGTATTCGCGGCGGAATTATCGACATTTATCCGCTGACCTCTGAGCATCCGGTCAGAATCGAATTATTCGACACCGAGGTTGATTCCATCCGCAGCTTTAACTCCGATGATCAGCGGTCAATTGAGACCTTGACCTCTATCCGTATCGGTCCGGCAAAGGAACTGATTATCAGAGCTGAAGAAAAAGCACGTGCAATAGAGAAGATGGATAAAGGTCTTGCCGATAGCTTGAAAAAATTAAAGCTCGACAAGCAAAAAGAAATCCTGCATATGAATATTTCTCATGATAAAGAGCGTTTATCTGAAGGCCAGACAGATCAAGAACTGGTGAAGTATCTCTCATATTTCTATGAAAAGCCCGCTAGTTTACTAGATTATACACCTGATAACACACTTCTGATTTTGGATGAGGTCAGCCGGATTCATGAGATGGAAGATCAGTTGCAGAAAGAAGAAGCGGAGTTCATAACAAACCTTCTCGAGGAAGGGAAGATTTTGCATGACCTCAGTTTGTCATTTAGCTTCCAAAAAATAGTGGCTGAGCAAAAACGGCCTCTGCTGTACTATTCTTTGTTTTTGCGGCATGTACAGCATACGAGTCCGCAAAATATCGTCAATGTGTCAAGCAGACAAATGCAGAGTTTTCATGGCCAAATGAACGTACTCTCGGGTGAAATGGAGCGCTTTAAAAAATCAAATTTCACCGTTGTATTCTTAGGAGCAAACAAGGAACGTACACAAAAATTATCATCTGTTCTGGCTGATTATGAAATCGAAGCTGCCGTGACGGACAGCAAAAAAGCGCTTGTTCAGGGACAGGTTTATATCATGGAGGGCGAGCTTCAATCAGGATTTGAGCTGCCGTTAATGAAGCTTGCTGTCATTACTGAAGAGGAATTATTTAAAAACCGCGTGAAAAAGAAGCCTCGAAAACAGAAGCTTACGAATGCAGAGCGCATCAAAAGCTATTCTGAGCTTCAAATCGGTGATTATGTCGTTCATATTAATCACGGGATCGGAAAGTATTTAGGGATTGAAACCCTTGAGATCAATGGAATTCACAAAGACTATTTAAACATTCACTATCAGGGAAGCGACAAGCTTTATGTGCCGGTTGAACAAATTGACCAGGTACAGAAGTATGTCGGCTCTGAAGGAAAAGAACCGAAGCTGTATAAATTGGGCGGCAGCGAATGGAAGCGGGTTAAGAAAAAAGTAGAAACATCGGTTCAAGACATCGCTGATGATTTAATTAAATTGTATGCCGAAAGGGAAGCGAGCAAGGGCTACGCGTTTTCTCCTGATCATGAAATGCAGCGTGAATTTGAATCGGCGTTTCCTTATCAAGAGACGGAAGATCAGCTCCGCTCTATTCACGAAATCAAAAAAGACATGGAAAGAGAGCGGCCGATGGATCGCCTGCTTTGCGGAGACGTAGGTTACGGTAAAACAGAGGTTGCCATCCGTGCGGCGTTTAAGGCGATTGCTGATGGAAAACAGGTCGCACTGCTTGTCCCGACAACCATTTTGGCTCAGCAGCACTATGAGACCATTACAGAGCGCTTTCAGGACTACCCGATGAATATCGGCCTGCTTAGCCGATTCAGAACAAGAAAAGAAGCAAATGAAACGATTAAAGGATTGAAAAACGGAACAGTTGATATCGTCATTGGGACGCACCGATTGTTATCAAAAGATGTTGTTTATAAAGACTTAGGGCTGCTCATCATTGATGAGGAGCAGCGTTTTGGGGTCACCCATAAAGAAAAGATCAAACAGATTAAAGCCAATGTGGATGTATTAACATTAACAGCGACGCCGATTCCCCGTACGCTGCATATGTCTATGCTTGGCGTAAGGGATCTCTCGGTGATCGAGACTCCGCCGGAAAACCGCTTCCCTGTACAGACGTATGTTGTGGAATACAATGGTGCCCTTGTCAGAGAGGCAATTGAGCGCGAGCTTGCGCGCGGAGGCCAAGTCTATTTCTTATACAACAGGGTAGAGGATATCGAACGGAAAGCCGATGAGATTTCAATGCTTGTCCCTGACGCAAAGGTTGCGTATGCACACGGAAAAATGACAGAAAATGAATTAGAAGCTGTCATGCTGAGTTTCCTGGAAGGGGAATCAGACGTTCTCGTCAGCACAACAATTATTGAAACGGGTGTAGATATTCCAAACGTGAATACGCTGATCGTGTTTGACGCCGACAAGATGGGTCTTTCTCAGCTTTATCAGCTGCGGGGACGTGTCGGCCGTTCTAACCGTGTAGCGTATGCGTATTTCACGTATCGCAGGGATAAAGTGCTTACTGAAGTAGCTGAAAAAAGGCTGCAGGCGATTAAAGAATTTACGGAACTGGGATCTGGTTTTAAAATCGCCATGCGCGACTTAACGATTCGCGGAGCCGGAAACCTTCTTGGCGCTCAGCAGCACGGCTTTATCGATTCGGTCGGATTTGACCTCTACTCGCAAATGCTGAAGGAGGCCATTGAAGAGCGGAAAGGCGATACAGCGAAAACGGAGCAATTTGAAACAGAAATTGATCTTGAGCTTGATGCGTACATTCCGGAAACCTACATTCAAGACGGCAAACAGAAAATTGATATGTATAAACGCTTCAGATCTGTGGCTGCAATTGACGAAAAAAATGAACTCCAAGATGAGATGATTGACAGATTTGGGAATTATCCAAAAGAAGTTGAATACTTGTTTACCGTAGCAGAAATGAAGGTCTATGCGAGAAATGAACGGGTCGAATTGATTAAGCAAGATAAAGATGCAGTCAGGATGACCATTTCTGAAGAGGCTAGTGCTGATATTGACGGCCAGAAACTGTTTGAGCTTGGCAACAAATACGGCAGACAAATCGGACTGGGAATGGAAGGGAAAAAGCTCAAAATTTCCGTTCAAACGAAAGGCAAGAGTACGGATGAGTGGCTCGAAACCGTGCTGGGCATGCTGAAGGGCCTTAAAGATGTGAAAAAACAAACCATTTCATCAACGTAAATTTTGTTACTCTCTGGTGTATATTACATTTGATGTGACGGATACTAATTTCAAGCGAGGCGGAAGGTACATAAAGTAACTGCTTTAGGTCTTTCCCACATTGTATATACCATCAAATGAAAGAGAGGCACCAGAGATGAAAGCAACCGGTATCGTACGTCGTATTGATGACTTAGGACGGGTCGTGATTCCTAAAGAAATTCGCAGAACGCTGAGGATCAGGGAAGGGGATCCGCTTGAGATTTTTGTAGATCGTGACGGAGAAGTCATTTTGAAAAAATACTCTCCGATAAGTGAGCTTGGAGACTTTGCAAAGGAGTATGCAGACGCGCTTTATGACAGTCTTGGCCATTCAGTGCTTATCTGTGACCGAGATGTCTACATTGCCGTCTCCGGAAGTTCCAAAAAAGACTACTTAAACAAGCCGATCAGCGAAATGCTGGAAAGAACAATGGATCAGAGAAGTTCTGTGCTTGAGAGTGATACAAAATCCGTGCAGCTTGTAAATGGCATAGATGAAGATATGAGTTCGTATACTGTCGGCCCGATTGTCGCGAATGGCGACCCGATAGGTGCTGTCGTGATTTTTTCAAAGGATCAGACGATGGGCGAAGTTGAGCATAAAGCCGTTGAAACAGCAGCTGGGTTTTTGGCTCGTCAAATGGAACAGTAGGTCTTATTACAATTATCAAAATAGGTATAGGAAGAACAGCTCTCCTTGGGATGCTGTTCTTTTTTGTGCAGGCCGAAAAAGGATTCCAAGGGTTGGGATATGGTATAATAACCACGTTTTTATGTGTACCAAGGCCATTGCAAACTTTGCATTGCCCCTGACGTTGGGAAGGAGCTTTTGGATGGATGATTCAATACGCGTCAAACGGCATTGGATGTGGCAGGGGGCTTTTGTTTTAATTCTGGCAGGCGTTATTTCAAAAATATTGAGCGCCGTTTACAGAGTCCCTTTTCAAAACATTGTCGGCGATGTTGGATTTTATATATATCAGCAGGTATACCCTTTTCTTGGTATTGCCGTCATGCTTTCAACATCAGGATTTCCGGTGATTATTTCTAAACTGATGAATGATTATAGTGAAAAAAGCCATAACACCATAATGAAAATCTCATCGCTGGTTTTATCGGTAATAGGCGGTCTTTTATTTCTGTGTTTATATATGGGGGCTGTTCCGATTGCCCTGTTTATGGGTGATTCTCATCTCGCCCAGTTAATTCAAGTAACTGCATATGCGTTTCTTCTGTTTCCATTTGTCGCGTTGCTCAGAGGCGTTTTTCAAGGGAGGCACGACATGCTCCCATCCGCTTTATCGCAAATTATGGAACAGTTTCTGCGGGTGGCGGTGCTCTTAGGGTTATCTTTTTGGCTCATTAAAAAAGGTGCCTCGCTTTATACTGCGGGAGCGGCAGCTGCTTCTGGTTCTCTTGCCGGGAGTTTGATTGCACTTATCATCCTCGTCTTTTTTTGGTTCAAAACGAAAAAGCCTGAAAAAGCGGAAATAGAAAAAGAAAATTACATTACAACAAATCAATTAATGAAGAAACTGCTTTTATATTCAGTAACGATCTGTGTAAGCAGCCTGCTGCTTTTGTTTATCCAGCTTGTCGATGCACTGAATTTATATTCTTTGCTGTCTGGCGGTGAGGTGAGTGAAGAGGCAAAGCGGCTGAAAGGAATTTATGACCGGGGGCAGCCTCTGTTGCAGCTCGGTTCTGTTTTCGCAATGAGCATCGGGACCTCACTCGTACCGTTGATTTCAAAGGCGGTAAAGGAGAATCAGGTGCAGGTGATGAAACAAAAAGTGACGTCTTCCTTAAAGCTGTGTCTTGCGATTGGCGTTGCGGCGTCTGCTGGCCTCATCTGCATCCTCAAGCCGGTCAACATTATGCTGTTTCAAAATGGCGAAGGAACAGCTGCGTTGCAGATATTTAGCTGCTCCATTTTGTTTGCGTCTTTGGCGGTCACGGCTGCAGCTGTCTTACAGGGAGCGGGAAACACGGTGTTCCCTGCAATAGCAGTAGGCGCAGGTGTGGCTGTGAAATGGGTGTTAAATACCTTTTTGGTTCCGCACTATGGAATTGAAGGGGCGGCATTTGCAACAGCGGCTTCTTTTGCAACTGTCGCAGGCCTCAATCTCTATCGCTTGCGGCAAAAAGAATGGATGGACAAGCTAAAGAGCACTATGCTTCCAATTATTGGATCCGCTATATTAATGTCGGCTGTCTTGCTTGCTTATTTACGCCTTTGGTCTTTTCTGTTTGATGCAGAAGGAAGAGGATATGCGGCAGTTGAAAGTGTTTCGGCTGTTGCCATTGGAGGCGCGGTGTTTATTTATTGTATGATAAAGTTGGGAATATTTACGAATGAAGAGCTTAACAGTGTGCCTTTTGGCAGCAAGTTAAGCAAACTCACCAGAAGGAGAGAACAAAATGGCAGGTAATATTACAGTCGTCGGGCTTGGCGCCGGAGACATGGACCAGTTGACAATTGGCATACATAAGCTGCTGACAAAGGCGGACACTCTGTTTGTCAGAACCAAAGACCATCCTTTAATTCAAGAGCTAGAAAGCGAAACGCAGAACATTCGTTATTTTGATGATATATATGAGAAACACGACCAGTTTGATGCGGTATACGAGGAAATTACTGATATTCTCTTTGAAGAAGCGAAGCATCAGGACGTTGTTTATGCTGTTCCGGGGCATCCATTTGTAGCAGAAAAAACAGTACAGCTGCTGACGGAGCGGCAGGAAGAAAAAAACATTCAGGTGAAAGTCGCGGGAGGACAAAGCTTTCTTGATGCCACTTTTAATGCCTTGCAAATTGATCCCATTGAAGGCTTTCAATTTGTGGATGCCGGGACATTAAGCGCGGATGAGCTTGAGCTCAGACACCACCTGATCATTTGTCAGGTATACGACCAAATGACTGCATCCGAAGTGAAGCTGACATTAATGGAGAAGCTGCCGGATGATTATGAAGTTGTGATTGTAACAGCAGCCGGAAGCCGTGATGAGGATATTCGGAGAGTGCCCTTATTTGAACTGGACCGCAATGTCGCCATGAATAACTTAACAAGTGTGTATATTCCGCCGATTAAAGAAGAGAAGCTGCTGTACCAGGAGTTCTCCGCGTTTCGGCGCATTATTAGAGAGCTTCGCGGGCCCAACGGCTGTCCGTGGGATAAAAAGCAGACTCATCAGTCATTAAAACAATACATGATTGAAGAGTGTTATGAACTTCTCGAAGCAATTGACGAAGAAGACACAGACCATATGATCGAAGAGCTTGGCGATGTTTTGCTTCAGGTCCTGCTTCACGCGCAAATTGGTGAAGATGATGGTTATTTCACAATAGATGATGTAATTAAAGGGATTAGTGAAAAAATGGTCCGAAGACATCCCCATGTGTTTAAAGATGTTAAGGTTCAGGATGAAAACGATGTTTTAGCAAATTGGGAAGATATTAAAAAAGCCGAAAAACATACATCTGATGCATCCTTGTTAGACACCGTCCCGAAAACCCTTCCTGCGCTTTCTAAAGCCGCTAAATTGCAGAAAAAAGCGGCAAAAGTCGGTTTTGACTGGGAAGATGTGAGTGATATGTGGGAAAAGGTGAATGAGGAGATAAAGGAATTTTCTTCAGAGGCTACTGAAGACCCTCATGAACACAATCTCAAGGCTGAATTTGGCGATGTTCTCTTCGCCTTGGTGAATGTAGCCCGCTTCTACAAGATAGAACCGGAGGAAGCATTGGCGATGACGAACGATAAATTCAGGAGACGTTTCTCTTATATTGAGCAAACAGCGAAGGAAAAGGGAATCGAGTTGGCTAATATGTCTCTTGAGGACATGGACAACCTGTGGAATGAAGCAAAAGAAACTGAGAGGGGATCATAAAATGAGATTAGATAAATTTTTAAAAGTATCACGGCTGATTAAACGACGTACACTAGCGAAGGAAGTAGCTGATCAAGGCAGAATCTCCATTAACGGAAATCAGGCTAAAGCAAGTTCAGACGTAAAACCTGGAGATGAATTAACGGTCCGCTTCGGCCAAAAGCTTGTAACGGTTCAAATAAATGAGCTTAAAGACACAACGAAAAAAGAAGAAGCCGCAAACATGTATACAGTGCTAAAGGAAGAAAAACTCGGCGAATAGGCTTGTTCTAAAAGAATCCCCCGCCTCATACAATGCAGTAATAATGCTAAAAGTATCGAGGATATGGGGGCTGAATAGATGAATTCATATTATGAGCAAAAAGGTTCTTCGTCTGTTCCGGAACAGCATGATGTGACAATGAAAGGCCGGAAACATTTAGATATATCTGGGGTTAAGCATGTTGAAAGCTTTGATAACGAAGAATTCCTGCTGGAAACAGTGATGGGAATGCTCTCAGTCAGAGGCGAAAACCTTCAAATGAAAAATCTAGATGTGGAAAAAGGGATTGTTTCGATCAAAGGCAGGGTATTTGATTTAGTGTATTTAGACGAGCAACAAGGGGATAAAGCTAAAGGGTTTTTTAGCAAGTTGTTTAAATGACGCTGACGACACAATTCTATACAATGCTGGCGATGTCCGGTATGGGCCTCTGGCTTGGCGCGTCGCTTGATACGTACAGGCTCTTTGTCATTCGTGCCAGAACAGCCAGATGGCTTTTATTTATTCATGATATTCTTTTCTGGATTGTGCAAGGGCTGCTCTTCTTTTATGTCTTGCTTCATGTAAATGAGGGAGAATTCAGGCTGTACATTTTTTTGGCGGTTCTGCTGGGCGTTGCGACGTATCAAAGCCTTTGCAAACGAATCTATATAAAAATACTGAAATTCGTCATTTATCTTGTTGTTTCTGTTTATCAATTCTTTAAAAAGCTCATTCAGCACGTGTTATTTCGTCCTATTGTGTGGACATGCGGAGTCATCATCTGGCTGGTCACGTTTCTCTTTCAGAGAACATACCGCCTGATCGTGTTTCTCTTGTTATGTCTTTATAAAATAGTCATGGTTCTGTGTTTTCCGATCCGCTTTATCGTTAAACAATGTATGAAACTTCTTCCTGAAAAACTGCGTCTAACTTTCAGACGATATTTTCAAAAAGGTGCAGGATTTCTAAAAAAGAAGAAGAAACTATTGGTAACCATAAGAACGACCATTACACGTTTTTTGAAGAGATGAAAGGAGGACCGTCTGATTTGAATTTTTCCAGGGAACGAACGATAACTGAAATACAAAACGACTATAAAGAAAAAGTAGAGCGGCAAAATCAGCTGAAGAAAAGAAGAAGAAAAGGGCTGTACAGACGGTTGACTGTATTCGGCGCCCTCGTATTTCTGACGGCAATTGTACTGGCAAGCTCAGTATGGAGCCAAACATCTTCCCTTAGCGCAAAAGAAGAAAAGAAAGAACAGCTTGAAAAAGAACTGAAGAATTTAAAGACAAAGCAAACAGATTTAAAAGAAGAAATATCCAAATTAAAAGATGAAGATTACGTCACAGAGCTTGCCAGAAGGGACTTATTCATGTCTGGAGACGGTGAAATAATCTTTAATGTGGAGAAGAAGAACAAGTAGCCTTGTTGACACTTAAATTTTTATTTAGGTATAATTAAGCAAACGATCTTTTTATAAGCCTAAGGAGGAGCACTTTTTTTATGTCGATTGAAGTGGGCAGCAAGTTGCAAGGGAAAATTACAGGTATTACAAATTTTGGAGCATTTGTTGAATTGCCTGGAGGCTCAACCGGTCTCGTTCATATCAGTGAGGTAGCCGATAATTATGTTAAAGACATTAATGATCACTTAAAAGTCGGCGACCAAGTTGAAGTGAAAGTCATCAACGTTGAAAAAGACGGGAAAATTGGTTTATCTATTAAAAAAGCTAAAGACCGTCCGCAAGCCAGACCTAGAAATGATTTCCGTCCGAAAGAATCTTTTGAACAGAAAATGAACAAGTTTTTAAAAGATAGCGAAGATCGCTTGTCATCTTTAAAACGCAATACGGAATCAAAACGTGGAGGGCGCGGAGCAAGAAGAGGATAACTTGCTGCTTTCTATAAATAAATGAAGCATCCGTTCTTCCCAACGGGTGCTTTTTTTATATGCTCTTTCAAGGTAAGAGTCAGAAAATTATAACATTAAAGTTTCTGTTGACGAAAAGGACAAACCTTTGTATTATATAACTTGTGCTTAGAAGCACCAAACATTATGGCGGTGTAGCTCAGCTGGCTAGAGCGTACGGTTCATACCCGTGAGGTCGGGGGTTCGATCCCCTCCGCCGCTACCATATTTGTTAGGCCCGTTGGTCAAGCGGTTAAGACACCGCCCTTTCACGGCGGTAACACGGGTTCGAATCCCGTACGGGTCATACTGAAAATCGGTTTCTGTTACAGAAGCCGATTTTTTTCATTTTTAGACATCTTTCTGGAAATTCTCCGCATAAACGAATTTCAGGGCAGAAACCGTCGAAGACTTCTTTGGTATACTTACCTTCTTTTGACAAAATCCTATCTGTGCTTTCGCTATAATGACAGGCAACGAATATAACAGGTGGGAGATGAGAGAAATGGAAAAAGCAGAAAGAAGAGTGAACGGGCCAATGGCGGGACAAGCTTTTGAAAAACTCCAATCGTTTTTTAACAGGGGAGCGAAGCTGGTGACTCATCATTTGCATTCACTGTTTTTCTATAAAGGATTCATTTATGTCGTCATCGGATTTTTGCTTGGACGAGCTTTCATATTATCCGAGGTCCTTCCTTTCGCCCTTCCTTTCTTTGGGGCAATGCTTCTAATCAGAAGAGACAAGGCGCTGTATGCAGTGCTGGCTGTGCTTGCAGGTGCAATGACAATTTCTCCGAAGCACTCATTACTGATATTAGCGGCGTTGCTTGCATTCTTCGTGTTTTCTAAAGTAGCATCCTTTATCACAGATGATCGTGTGAAAGCACTTCCGATTGTCGTGTTCTTCTCCATGGCGGCGACAAGATTCGGGTTTGTTTACGCCCAGAATGGCGCGTTTACAACCTATGATTATGTGATGGCTGTTGTAGAAGCGGGGCTTTCCTTTATTTTAACGCTGATTTTCCTCCAGAGCCTTCCGATTTTTACAGTGAAGAAAGTAAAACAATCCTTAAAAATAGAAGAAATCATTTGCTTTATGATTTTGATTGCTTCGGTGCTGACTGGACTAGCAGGCTTGTCCTATCAAGGAATGCAGGCAGAACATATACTGGCCCGTTATGTTGTATTAAGCTTTTCCTTCATCGGCGGTGCAAGCATCGGCTGTACAGTGGGTGTCGTGACGGGCCTGATTCTCGGCTTGGCCAATATCGGAAATCTCTATCAAATGAGTCTGCTCGCTTTTTCGGGCTTATTAGGCGGTTTGCTGAAAGAAGGAAAAAAAGCAGGTGCGGCAATCGGGCTGATTATCGGATCGCTTCTTATTTCTCTATATGGAGAAGGCTCTGCCGGTCTGATGACAACGCTCTATGAGTCATTAATAGCGGTCGGCCTGTTCCTGCTTACGCCTCAGTCCATTACAAGAAAAGTGGCGAGATATATTCCGGGCACTGTGGAACATCTTCAGGAGCAGCAGCAATACGCGAGAAAAATCAGAGATGTCACTGCTCAAAAGGTGGACCAGTTCTCCAATGTATTTCATGCATTGTCAGAAAGCTTTGCAACCTTTTATCAAGCGTCTGACGAACAAACAGATGACAGCGAGGTCGATCTGTTTTTAAGCAAAATTACAGAGCATTCCTGTCAAACGTGCTACAAGAAAAACAGGTGCTGGGTTCAGAACTTTGATAAAACATATGATTTAATGAAACAAGTTATGCTTGAAACAGAGGAAAAACAGTATGCTTCAAACCGAAGGCTGAAAAAAGAGTTTCACCAGTATTGTTCTAAATCGCGTCAGGTTGAAGAGCTGATAGAGGATGAACTTGCCTATCATCATGCGCATTTAACCCTTAAGAAGAAAGTGCAGGACAGCAGGCGGCTTGTGGCTGAACAGCTTTTAGGTGTTTCAGAGGTCATGGCAGACTTTTCTCGGGAAATAAAAAGGGAGAGGGAGCAGCACTTTATCCAAGAAGAACAAATTATTGATGCGCTTCAGCATTTTGGAATAGAGATTCAGCAGGTGGAGATTTACAGCCTTGAACAGGGGAACATTGATATCGAAATGACAATCCCATTCAGCGGACATGGAGAAAGTGAAAAAATCATAGCGCCTATGCTTTCTGACATTTTGGAAGAGCAGGTTCTCGTGAAAGCCGAGCAGCATTCTCCTCATCCAAATGGATACAGCCATGTCGCGTTTGGCTCAACCAAATCGTACAGAGTGTCTACCGGTGCGGCTCATGCAGCGAAGGGCGGCGGCCTTGTCTCCGGCGACAGCTACAGCATGATGGAGCTGGGCGCAAGAAAATATGCAGCTGCTATCAGTGACGGGATGGGCAATGGCGCGAGGGCTCACTTTGAAAGCAATGAAACGATTAAACTTCTTGAAAAGATCCTTGAATCAGGAATAGATGAAAAAATAGCAATCAAAACAATCAACAGCATACTGTCTCTGCGGACAACGGATGAGATATATTCCACGCTCGATCTTTCTATTATCGATCTGCAGGATGCGAGCTGTAAGTTTTTAAAGGTTGGATCAACACCGAGCTTTATCAAACGGGGTGAGCAGGTGATGAAAGTCCAAGCGAGCAATCTGCCAATCGGCATTATTAACGAGTTCGATGTTGAGGTTGTGAGTGAACAGCTGAAGGCGGGAGACCTCCTGATCATGATGAGTGACGGTATTTTCGAAGGCCCTAAACATGTGGAAAATCATGATTTATGGATGAAGCGCAAAATGAAAGGGTTAAAAACGGATGATCCGCAGGAAATTGCTGACTTACTTATGGAGGAAGTGATTCGCACAAGGTCAGGCCAAATTGATGATGATATGACAGTTGTTGTCGTCCGAATTGATCATAATACACCAAAGTGGGCTTCTATTCCAGTTCCGGCCATCTTTCAAAGCAAACAAGAAATTTCATAACGCTTCCGTATAAATCAATTTTCTTCTGGCGATGATGGAACTATATGAATCTGAGAATCATCGTATTCTCCAGGAGGAATGAATGTGAACAACGGACGTTTGAATCAAATTCTGCTGATAACGGATGGCTGCTCAAATCACGGTGAAGACCCGCTTGCTATGGCTGCTTTTGCTAAAGAGCAAGGGATTACAGTAAATGTCATAGGTATAATGGAAGAAAACAAAATTGACCAAGAGGCTATGAAAGAAGTCGAAGGGATTGCGCTTGCTGGAGGCGGCGTGCATCAGGTCGTCTACGCATCACAGCTTTCGCAAACGGTTCAGATGGTAACAAAAAAAGCAATGACGCAAACCCTGCAAGGGGTGGTGAATCAAGAACTGAAGCAAATCCTAGGAAAGAATGTGGAAATGGAGGAGCTTTCTCCGGAAAAACGCGGCGAAGTCATGGAAGTGGTAGATGAACTGGGAGAAACGGTGCATCTTCAGGTTTTGGTTCTCGTTGATACAAGCGCTAGTATGGCGCCAAAGCTCCCTACAGTGAAAGAAGCACTGATTGACTTGTCCGTGAGTCTTAACTCCCGAATAGGGAATAACGAATTTGCGATGTGTATATTTCCCGGGAAAAAACAAGAGGTCGAGCTTGTGCTAAATTGGACACCGAAGCTGCAATCTCTTTCCACACTCTTTGCGAAGCTATCGACAGGCGGCATCACGCCGACAGGTCCAGCGATTCGTGAAGCAACACAGCAATTCGAAAAAATCCGCTCAAGAAGGAGCATGCTGGCAGATGATGAACGACACTTTGACGAGTTTGGCATGTAGCCTCAAGCCGGGAACGAGAGTGAAAGGCAAGTGGAATGGAAATACTTACACATTGCGTAAACAGCTTGGAAAAGGGGCCAATGGAATTGTGTATTTGGCAGAAGCATCAGATGGACATGTTGCCTTAAAGGTAAGTGATGACAGCCTGTCTATTACTTCTGAAGTGAATGTCTTAAAATCTTTTTCAAAGGCCCAGTCCGTAACGATGGGGCCTTCTTTTTTTGACACTGATGATGCCTTTATTCCCAGCGCTAATACAAAGGTATCGTTTTATGCAATGGAATACATAAAAGGCCCATTGCTTTTACAATTTGTCAGTGACAAAGGAGCAGAATGGATTCCGGTTTTGATGATTCAGCTGTTAACCAGCTTATCCGTGCTTCATCAGCAAGGATGGATATTCGGCGACCTTAAGCCGGATAATCTGATTGTCACTGGCCCGCCGGCAAGAATCCGCTGCATAGATGTAGGCGGAACAACCAAGGAGGGCCGGGCAATAAAAGAGTATACCGAGTTTTACGACAGAGGATATTGGGGGTATGGGACAAGAAAAGCAGAGCCTTCTTACGACTTGTTTGCGGTTGCTATGATTATGATCAACTGCGTACATAAAAAGGAATTCAAAAAAACAAGCCAGCCAAAGGAACAGCTGCAAACTTTAATCGAAGGCAGTCCGGTGCTGCGAAAGTATAAAAAAGTGCTTGTTGCTGCTCTGAATGGCAATTATGATTCCGCTGACGAGATGAAAAGAGAGATGCTCGCAGCAGGGCAAAAGGCAGTGCAAAGAAAACAAGCTGGAAAAAACCCAACTCCGACGCAATCTATCTCAAGACAAAGACAGCAAAATATGCGCCAGGGAAAAGTTACACAGACGAGATATGCACCTAAAAAGAAAGGCTCGAAGTCCGGAGGGTTATTCGAAACGGCTCTTATCGTAATCAGTGTTTTGGCGCTTTATTTCGCTTACATTATCTTTTTCCTTATTTGATAGCCGCAATCTGCAATACCCATGCTTCTTCTTTGCTTGGAAGGATTGAAAGTGATAGGATATGAATATCTTTAAAATACCTGCTCATTGTGAGGAGGACATTGTGAACAGTGTCAAAGATTTTTTTATCAAACACAATCTTACGTTAAAAGGGGCGACAATTATTGTAGGCGTTTCCGGCGGTCCGGATTCGATGGCTCTCCTTCACGTGCTTCATACGTTATACGGCCGTTCAGCCAATGTGATTGCAGCTCACGTTGACCACCGGTTCAGAGGGGCGCAATCTGAGGAAGACATGCGTTTTGTCCAAGCGTATTGTGAGGCTGAACAGATCAAATGTGAAACGGCTCAAATCAATGTAACTGCGTATGCTGAGAAAAACGGTCTCAATAAGCAGGCAGCTGCCCGTGATTGCCGATATCAGTTTTTAAAGGAAGTGATGTCCAAGCATCAAGCGGATTATCTTGCACTTGCTCATCATGGAGATGATCAGGTTGAAACAATGCTTATGAGACTGGCCAAAGGCACACTCGGAGCTGGACTAGCCGGCATGCAGCCGGTAAGGCGGTTTGAAACGGGACGGATTATCAGACCATTTCTAGCTATTACAAAAGAAGAGATCCTTCATTATTGCCATGAAAACGCTTTGAGCTACCGGACGGACGAAAGCAACGCCAAAGATGATTACACTAGAAACAGATTCAGAAAAGCAGTGCTCCCTTTTTTGAAACAAGAATCACCGGATGTGCATAAAAGGTTTCAGAAAGTAAGCGAAGCACTGACTGAAGATGAGCAATTCTTACAGTCATTAACGAAAGAAGAAATGAATAAAGTAATCACAAGCCAGTCTAAAATATCAGTTGAAATCAATTCCTCTCAATTGCTTGCCCTCCCGATGCCTTTACAAAGAAGAGGAGTTCAACTAATATTAAACTATCTTTATGAAAACGTTCCATCATCCTTTTCAGCTCATCATATTCAGCAGTTCTTGAATTGGGCGGATAAGGGCGGTCCTTCAGGAGTACTGGACTTTCCGAAAGGACTGAAGGTGGTCAAATCATATCAGACATGTTTGTTTACATTTGAACAATGGCAGTGCAAAAATGTTCCCTTTGAATATCAAATAAGCGGAGCTGCCGATGAGACGGCATTGCTTCCAAACGGATTTCTGATAGAGGCAAAGCGTAACGCGGAATCTCTTGAAGGACAAGGGAATTCAGTTTTTATTACAAGTCAAGATAAGGTGAGATTTCCCTTAACGATCCGGACAAGAAAAGCCGGCGATCGGATAAAACTAAAAGGGATGAACGGCTCGAAAAAGGTAAAGGATATATTTATTGATAAAAAATTGCCTCTGCAAGAAAGAGACAACTGGCCGGTTGTGACGGATGCAAGCGGTGAAATTATCTGGATACCGGGCTTGAAAAAATCCATTTTTGAAGATCTTGTGATTCCAAACAGTGACCGCATTGTATTACAATATAGACAGCATGAAAAGTGTAGGGGGCAAGCATAATCATGATGAAACATGATATTGAAACAGTTCTGATCTCAGAGGAAGAGATACAAGAGAAAGTAAAAGAGTTAGGTGCAGACTTAACAAGCGAGTATCAAGATAAATTTCCGTTGGCAATTGGTGTATTAAAAGGAGCTCTTCCTTTTATGGCGGATCTTCTGAAACACATTGATACATATTTGGAAATGGATTTCATGGATGTATCAAGCTACGGAAATTCCACGGTTTCATCTGGAGAAGTAAAAATCATTAAAGATTTGGATACATCTGTAGAGGGCCGGGACATCTTAATTATTGAAGATATTATCGACAGTGGGTTAACCTTAAGTTATCTAGTAGAGCTCTTCCGATACCGTAAAGCAAAATCAATTAAGATTGTTACCCTTTTGGATAAACCAAGCGGAAGAAAAGCGGACATTAAAGCAGACTTCGTCGGCTTTAAAGTTCCAGACGCGTTTGTAGTGGGTTACGGACTTGATTATGCTGAGCGCTATCGCAATCTGCCTTATATCGGAGTGTTAAAACCGGCAGTTTATGAAAGCTGATCGGCAGCCTGCTTCCGAGATGGTTATTGGTTGTATTGGAATGATTTTCTATGGTACTATTGAACATAGTTGTGCTTACTGTGGGAGGAGGTAAGGAATGAATCGGGTCTTCCGTAATACCATTTTTTATTTACTTATTTTATTAGTAGTAATCGGGGTTGTGAGCTACTTCCAGACCTCAAATCCGAAAACAGAAAATATGTCGTACAGCACGTTCATCAAAAACCTGGATGACGGGAAAGTTGATAGCGTGTCGGTTCAGCCTGTCAGAGGTGTTTATGAGGTAAAAGGACAGCTGAAAAATTACGACAAGGATCAATACTTTTTGACTCATGTTCCTGAAGGAAAGGGAGCAGACCAGATCTTTAATGCTTTAAAAAAGACAGATGTAAAGGTTGATCCCGCTCAAGAAACAAGCGGATGGGTAACGTTCCTGACGACCATCATTCCATTTGTCATTATCTTTATTCTGTTCTTCTTCCTGCTCAATCAAGCTCAAGGCGGCGGTAGCCGTGTCATGAACTTTGGTAAGAGTAAGGCGAAGCTATATACAGAGGAAAAGAAACGCGTCAAATTTAAAGACGTTGCAGGGGCAGACGAGGAGAAACAAGAACTCGTGGAAGTTGTTGAATTTCTGAAAGATCCCCGCAAGTTTGCCGAGCTTGGCGCAAGAATTCCTAAAGGTGTGCTTTTAGTCGGACCTCCGGGTACCGGTAAAACACTTCTTGCAAGAGCATCAGCCGGTGAAGCCGGTGTGCCATTCTTCAGCATCAGCGGATCTGATTTCGTTGAAATGTTTGTAGGTGTCGGTGCTTCCCGTGTGCGTGACTTGTTCGAAAACGCGAAAAAGAATGCGCCTTGTTTGATCTTCATTGATGAGATTGACGCAGTCGGACGCCAGCGTGGAGCGGGTCTCGGCGGCGGACACGATGAACGTGAACAGACGCTCAACCAATTGCTTGTTGAAATGGACGGATTCAGTGCCAATGAAGGAATTATCATCATTGCCGCAACGAACCGTGCGGACATCTTGGACCCAGCCTTACTCCGTCCGGGACGTTTTGACCGTCAAATCACAGTGGACCGCCCAGATGTAATCGGACGTGAAGCTGTATTGAAAGTCCATGCGCGAAACAAACCGCTGGATGAAACGGTAAACCTGAAATCGATTGCCATGAGAACACCTGGTTTCTCAGGCGCTGACTTAGAAAACCTATTGAATGAAGCTGCTCTTGTGGCGGCTCGTCAAAATAAGAAAAAAATCGATGCTCGCGACATTGATGAAGCTACGGACCGAGTTATTGCCGGACCAGCTAAGAAAAGCCGCGTCATTTCGAAGAAAGAACGCAATATCGTGGCATATCATGAAGGCGGACACACCGTTATCGGACTCGTTTTAGATGAGGCTGATATGGTTCATAAAGTAACGATTGTTCCTCGGGGTCAGGCTGGCGGTTATGCCGTTATGCTTCCAAGAGAAGACCGTTACTTCCAGACAAAGCCGGAGCTGCTTGATAAAATTGTCGGTCTCTTGGGCGGACGTGTTGCTGAAGAAATTATCTTTGGTGAAGTCAGCACAGGAGCACACAATGACTTCCAGCGTGCGACGAATATTGCAAGACGAATGGTTACAGAATTCGGTATGTCAGAGAAACTGGGGCCGCTGCAATTTGGACAGTCTCAGGGTGGCCAGGTATTCCTAGGCCGTGATTTCAACAACGAACAAAACTACAGTGATCAAATTGCCTACGAAATTGATCAGGAAATTCAGCGCATTATCAAAGAGTGTTACGAGCGTGCGAAAACAATCCTGACAGAAAATCGTGACAAGCTTGAATTGATTGCTCAGACGCTTCTGGAAGTTGAAACACTGGATGCCGAACAAATCAAACACCTTGTCGATCACGGAACATTGCCTGAGCGTAAGTTCTCAGATGATGAGAAGAACGATGATGTGAAAGTAAACATTCTGTCAAAAACAGAAGAAAAGAAAGACGATACAAAAGAGTAACGCTTTCTGATAAAAACTGCCGGCTGACGCTGGCAGTTTTTTTATGTGAATCAGCCTCTGCTGCCGTCTTTTCAATCAGCCAATCATGGTATCGATTTGTTTACAAATGAGCCGCCGATCGTGTATGGTATTGTAGAATGTTTGTAAAAGTACTGATAGAGAAACTATTCAAAAGTGGTGATAGAGGTTGTTACTTGTTATTGATGTGGGGAACACCAATACTGTACTTGGTGTATATCATGATGGTGAATTAGAATATCACTGGCGTATAGAAACAAGCAGGCATAAAACAGAAGATGAGTTTGGGATGGTTCTGCGCTCTTTATTTGATCACTCCGGTCTCATGTTTGAACAAATAGAAGGCATTATCATTTCTTCAGTTGTGCCGCCAATCATGTTTTCGTTAGAGAGAATGTGCACAAAATACTTTCATATCGAACCGCAAATTGTCGGTCCTGGTATGAAAACCGGTTTAAATATAAAGTACGACAATCCGAAAGAAGTCGGAGCTGACAGAATCGTTAATGCTGTTGCGGCAATCCACTTATACGGCAATCCTTTGATTGTTGTTGATTTTGGTACAGCCACAACGTACTGTTATATCGATGAAAACAAACAATATATGGGCGGAGCGATTGCGCCAGGAATTACAATTTCGACAGAGGCGCTGTACTCGCGTGCGGCAAAGCTTCCGCGTATTGAAATCGCCCGTCCTGACAATATTATCGGAAAAAGCACTGTAAGCGCGATGCAATCAGGAATTTTATTTGGCTATGTCGGTCAAGTGGAAGGAATCGTAAAACGAATGAAATGGCAGGCAAAACAAGAACCGAAAGTCATTGCGACAGGCGGCCTTGCGCCATTAATCGCAAACGAATCAGATTGTATAGACATCGTTGACCCATTCTTAACCCTAAAAGGGCTGGAATTGATTTATGAACGAAACCGCGTGGGAAGTGTATAGGAGGTTTTGTAATGGATTATTTAGTAAAAGCACTGGCATATGACGGAAAAGTTCGCGCATATGCTGCAAGGACAACTGATATGGTGAATGAAGGGCAGAGACGGCATGACACATGGCCGACAGCATCCGCTGCACTGGGCCGTACAATGACAGCTTCACTCATGCTTGGTTCTATGCTGAAAGGTGATGATAAGCTGACAGTGAAAGTGGAAGGCGGCGGGCCAATCGGCGCGATTGTTGCTGATGCGAATGCTAAAGGGGAAGTCAGGGCATATGTCTCAAACCCGCATGTTCATTTTGACTTGAATGAACACGGCAAGCTGGATGTCAGACGCGCTGTCGGAACAGAAGGAACATTAAGTGTTGTAAAAGATTTAGGCCTGCGCGAATTCTTCACAGGACAAGTAGAAATTGTTTCCGGAGAACTGGGAGAAGATTTCACGTACTATCTTGTATCATCGGAGCAGGTTCCTTCATCTGTAGGTGTCGGCGTGCTTGTTAACCCAGACAATACCATTTTGGCGGCAGGAGGTTTTATTCTTCAGCTTCTTCCGGGAACAGATGATGAAACCATCACAAAAATTGAACAGCGTCTATCTGTAGTAGAACCTATTTCTAAACTGATTCAAAAAGGGCTTACACCGGAAGAGATTCTGGAAGAAGTCTTAGGAGAAAAGCCTGAGATTCTGGAGAACATGCCTGTTAAATTCCATTGCCCTTGTTCAAAAGAGCGTTTTGAAACAGCCGTTTTAGGACTAGGCAAAAAAGAAATTCAAGATATGATAGAAGAAGATGGACAAGCCGAAGCAGTATGCCATTTTTGTAATGAAAAGTACTTATTTACAAAAGAAGAGCTGGAAGAGCTTCGAGACCAAACGACCCGCTAAGCTCTTTAGCGGGTTTTTTGAATTTAAGAAAAGGGGCTGACAGTAAATTTGAAATCAAGAACAATCTGGACAATCATTTGGGGCGCGCTGCTGGTATGCTGTATCGCGGTAGCATATACACTGACGAAATCTCAAGCCAGCGCTTCCCCGTCCAACGAGTCCATTGCTACGATTGGAGGCAAAAGCGTCACAAGAGAAGAATGGCTGAAGGAAATGGAAGATGAATACGGAAAATCAACACTCGAAGATATGATCAATGTCCGCGTGGTTGAGCAGCTTGCCAAAAAGAACGATCTCAAAGTATCTAAGAACGAAATTGATCGGGAATTTCTGCTGATTAAGGCGGTAAACAATTCATTTTACGAAGACGAGCATACAACTGAAAAAGAGTGGAAAGACCAAATTCGCTATAATATTCTTCTTGAAGAATTATTAACAAGGGATATTGATATTTCAAAGACAGAAATGAAATCATTTTATAATCAAAATAAAGAACTGTATCAGTTTAATGATTCGTATCGTATTCGGCATATTGTTGTAAAGGATGAAGAAGAAGCCAGACAAGTTTTAAAAGAGCTTGAAGGCGGCTCAAGCTTTGAAGCTGTTGCGGCGGAACGATCCACGGACAGATATACGTCACCATACGGCGGAGATTTAGGGTTTGTCACTGAAGCATCAGACAACATTCCGTCATCATACATTGAAGAAGCAAAGACACTAAAACAAGATGAATGGTCAGACGAACCGATCAAGGTAAACAACGGCTATGCGATTATTCAACTGAAAGAAAAGTTAAATGCGAGAACGTTCTCATACGAAGAAGTGAAGAATCAGATTAAACGGCAGATCGCCATGGATCAGTTAGGTGATAAAGCCACTGTAAAATCGCTTTGGAAAGAAGCTGACGTGTCTTGGTTCTATGGGGAAAAAAGAACTAAATGATTGACAAAAAATTTTGAAATTGATAGATTATATACATAATACCAATACAAATAGTCGGAAATTGAGGTGTCAAGAATGGTACGTGTAGCAAACTCCATTACTGAATTAATTGGGAATACGCCAATCGTTAAATTAAATCGCCTTGTTGATGAAAACAGTGCGGATGTATATTTGAAGCTTGAATACATGAACCCTGGAAGCAGTGTAAAAGACCGTATCGGTTTAGCGATGATTGAAGCCGCTGAAAAAGAAGGGAAATTAAAAGCTGGCGATACAATCATTGAACCGACAAGCGGAAATACAGGAATCGGGCTGGCAATGGTTGCTGCAGCTAAAGGTTTAAAAGCGATTTTGGTTATGCCTGACACAATGAGCATGGAGCGCCGCAACCTTCTTCGCGCGTATGGTGCTGAGCTTGTGCTGACGCCGGGTGCGGAAGGCATGAAAGGTGCCATTAAGAAAGCGGAAGAGCTTGCAGAAAAACACGGATACTTCGTGCCGCAGCAGTTTAACAATCCATCGAACCCTGAAATCCATCGCCAAACAACAGGTAAAGAAATTGTTGAGCAATTCGGTGATGACCAGCTTGATGCATTTGTAGCCGGAATCGGAACAGGCGGAACGATTACTGGAGCGGGTGAAGTCCTGAAGGAAGCATATCCTTCCGTCAAAATCTACGCTGTTGAACCGTCAGATTCCCCAGTGCTTTCAGGAGGAAAACCAGGCCCCCACAAAATTCAGGGAATCGGAGCTGGCTTTGTGCCTGACATCTTAAACACTGAAGTATACGATGAAATCTTCCCTGTGAAGAATGAAGAAGCATTTGAATATGCGCGCAGAGCTGCACGTGAAGAAGGAATTCTCGGAGGCATCTCATCAGGTGCGGCCATCTATGCAGCTATTCAAGTAGCGAAAAAACTCGGAAAGGGCAAAAAAGTATTAGCTATCATTCCGAGTAACGGCGAACGTTATTTGAGTACGCCGCTGTATCAATTCGATTAAAAAATCCGAAAAACTCCCGGTGCCCGGGAGTTTTTTTATTTGTGCATCAAATATGCCGTGTCCGCGACGAATCTTATTCTTGGAAGAGAAATTCACTTTTTTCACTCATGATATTGCTTTACAATAAAAAAAGCAGAAAAAGAAAACAGAGGAATGATATAAATGGCACAACGCAGACCGGCAGGCAGAAAAGTACCTTTTCAAAAAGATTCATTCTTGCAACAATATGAGAAACTTTCACAATCCAGAAAACAGCACGTGCTTCTTGAAAGTGCAAGAGGCGGCAGATACAGTATAGCCGGTCTCGATCCAATTGCGACTGTAAAAGGAAAAGACGGAATTACAACCATTAAGCATGGGGATGAGATGCTGTTTGAAGAAGGTGATCCACTACGTGCCTTCCACAGCTGGTTTAAAACGCTGGAAACAGAAACAGATCACGAGCTCCCAGATTTTCAAGGCGGGGCAATCGGGTTTCTCAGCTATGATTACGCCCGCTACATTGAAAACTTCAAAATGCTCTCATTAGATGACCTGGAGACACCTGATATCTATTTTCTTGTCTTTGATGATATAGCCGTCTATGACCATGAAGAACAATCTCTTTGGCTGGTCACCCATGTGAATGACGAGAACGAATCAGCGGACGAAAAGCTGTCCCAGCTCGAACATATGTGGCTGACTGAGCTTCCCGGTGAGCCGTTACAAGAGATGACATATACAGCTGACGGTTCCTTTGCAGCGCCATTTACTGAAGAAAGCTTTTCTCAGGCTGTAGAGAAAATCAAGCAATACATTGCAAGCGGAGATGTTTTTCAAGTTAACCTATCGATCAGGCAGTCGCAGTCACTGTCTGCTCACCCGTATGAAATCTACAAAAAGCTGAGAGAAGTGAATCCTTCTCCGTATATGGCATATTTAGAAACACCGGATTTCCAAATTATTTGCGGATCTCCTGAACTTCTTGTCAGTAAAAAGGGCAAACTGTTAGAGACAAGACCGATCGCAGGCACTCGTTCCAGAGGGAAAACGGATGAGGAAGATGAAGCACTCGCAAACGAATTAATCCATAATGAAAAGGAACGCGCTGAGCACGTCATGCTGGTTGATCTAGAACGAAATGATGTGGGCAGAGTTTCCCGTTACGGATCAGTGCGGGTCAATGAATTCATGGCAATTGAAAAATACTCCCACGTCATGCACATTGTGTCTAATGTCCAAGGTGAACTTCAGGGTGGATACGACGCTGTCGATATTATTCATGCTGTATTTCCTGGAGGGACGATTACGGGTGCTCCTAAAGTAAGGACAATGGAAATTATAGAAGAACTTGAGCCGACACGCCGTGGGCTTTATACTGGTTCTATAGGGTGGTTTGGGTATAATCAGGATCTTCAGTTTAATATCGTGATCCGAACCATTTATGCAACCGGAGGGCAAGCGTTTATGCAATCCGGAGCAGGAGTTGTGATTGATTCTGTCCCTAAGCATGAATACAGAGAATCATTCAAAAAAGCTTTTGCGATGCAAAAGGCGTTAGAGCTGAGCGAAGTAGAGACAAAAATTAGATGAGGTGAGCAGAGAAATGATTTTAATGATTGATAACTATGATTCTTTCACGTACAACTTAGTGCAGTACTTGGGCGAGCTTGGAGAAGAACTGATTGTAAAACGCAATGACGATATCACAATAGAGCAAATTGAAGAGCTGTCACCGGATTTCTTAATGATTTCACCCGGACCGTGCAGTCCTGATGAAGCTGGGATCAGCCTTGAAGCAATTAAACACTTCGCAGGCAAAATCCCCGTTTTTGGGGTATGTCTCGGACATCAGTCTATCGCACAGGTGTTTGGCGGAGACGTGGTCAGAGCAGAGCGGCTGATGCACGGGAAAACCTCAGAAATCGAGCATGATGGCAAGACGATCTTTAAAGGTTTGCAAAACCCGCTTGTGGCGACACGATACCACTCACTGATCGTAAAGTCTGAAACGCTGCCAAGCTGTTTCACAGTAACGGCACAAACGAAAGAGGGAGAAATCATGGCTATACGGCACAATGATCTTCCGATAGAAGGCGTTCAATTTCATCCAGAGTCTATTATGACTTCCTTTGGAAAAGAAATGCTCAGAAATTTTATTGAAACGTACCGCAAGGAAGTCATTGCGTGATGATATATGTAAACGGCCGATTCATAGAGGAGAAAGATGCAGTTCTTTCTCCTTTTGACCATGGTTTTTTATATGGGATTGGTGTTTTTGAGACTTTCAGGCTTTATGAAGGGCGACCGTTCCTGCTTGATTGGCATTTAGAACGGCTTGAACGTGCACTTAAGGATCTGCAGATCGAGTACACTTTGACAAAACAAGAGGTTATTGAGATGCTGGACAAGCTGCTCGGGCTGAATGATATCAAAGACGGCAATGCCCGCGTCAGGCTGAACATATCAGCCGGCATCAGTGATAAAGGCTTCGCTGCTCAAACTTACGATAAGCCGACTGTCTTATGTTTTGTTAACCAGCTAAAACCAGAAAGTCTTCCTTTGCAAAAAGAAGGGAAGGTTTTGTCGATACGGAGAAACACACCGGAGGGGCCGTTCCGGTTAAAATCTCATCACTATCTAAATAATATGTATGCGAAACGGGAGATCGGAAATGATCCGCGGTTTGAAGGGATCTTTTTAACGGAGGATTGCGCTGTAGCAGAGGGCATCATTTCGAATGTCTTCTGGAGAAAAGGCAGCTGTATCTATACACCATCACTTGATACCGGAATTCTTGACGGCGTCACGAGACGTTTTGTCATGGAGAACGCTAAGAGAATAGGAATGGATGTCAAAACCGGCCGCTACCAGCTTGAAGCCCTTTTGACGGCAGATGAAGCATGGATGACCAACTCGGTTCTTGAGATCATTCCGTTTTCTCAAATAGAAGAAGTGACCTATCCGGGCAGAAACGGAGAAATAACTTCCGCTTTACAAACGCTATACCATCAAGAAATAAGAACATGAATTCATGACAGGGAGGAAGAGAATGGCGCAGCAAACGATAAACCAAACACAAGTAATTCATACCAAACCCAGCGCATTATCATATCAAGAAAAGACGCTGGTGATGGGTATTTTAAACGTAACGCCTGACTCTTTCTCGGATGGCGGAAAATATGACAGCCTGGACAAGGCCCTGTTGCACGCGAAAGTGATGATAGATAACGGTGCACATATTATTGATATCGGCGGCGAATCGACAAGACCCGGCGCCGAATATGTGTCCGAGGACGAAGAGATGGCCAGAGTAATTCCTGTGATTGAGCGGATTACAAAAGAGCTGGCGGTGCCGATCTCTGTAGATACGTACAAGGCTTCTGTCGCCGATGAAGCTGTTAAAGCCGGCGCTTCGATTATCAATGATATTTGGGGAGCAAAGTATGATCCGAAAATGGCGTCTGTCGCAGCTGAACACAATGTTCCAATCGTTCTCATGCATAACCGCAAAGAAAGAAACTACAACGACTTAATACCGGATATGCTGTCAGATTTAATGGAAAGTGTAAAGATTGCTGTTGAAGCAGGTGTAGAGGAGAAGAACATTATCCTCGATCCCGGTATTGGTTTTGCGAAGGACTATCACGATAATCTGGCAGTCATGAACAAGCTAGAGGTTTTCAGCGGACTTGGCTATCCGGTTCTCCTTGCAACCTCCCGAAAAAGATTTATCGGCCGTGTGCTGGATCTTCCTCCTGAGGAGCGGGCTGAGGGCACAGGTGCAACTGTGTGTCTAGGCATTCAAAAGGGCTGTGACATTGTGAGAGTCCATGATGTAAAACAAATAGCAAGAATGGCAAAAATGATGGATGCAATGCTGAACAAGGGAGGGATGCATCATGGATAAAGTCTACGTAGAAGGCATGGAGTTTTACGGCTATCACGGTGTGTTCAAAGAGGAGAACAAGCTCGGACAGCGTTTTAAAGTCGATTTAACTGCAGAATTGGATTTAAGCAAGGCGGGACAAACAGACGACCTTGAGCAAACCATTAACTATGCCGAGCTTTACCATGTATGTAAAGATATCGTCGAAGGTGAGCCTGTGAAACTGGTGGAAACACTGGCAGAACGTATTGCGGACACTGTCCTGAAGAAATTTCATCGGGTACAGCAATGTACTGTAAAAGTGATTAAGCCAGATCCGCCCATTCCCGGCCACTATAAATCAGTAGCAATAGAAATCACGAGAAAAAAATCATGAACAATATCGCTTATATTGCACTTGGATCTAATATTGGAGATAGAGAAACGTATTTACGGCGAGCGGTGGAGATGCTCCATCACCATGAGGCGGTAACAGTCACAAAAGTGTCTTCTATTTACGAAACAGACCCAGTCGGATACGAAGCCCAAGATGAATTTTTAAATATGGCAGTTGAAATCGAGACGTCGCTGAATCCGTTTCAGCTCCTTGAGCTAACTCAGCATATAGAAAATGAATTGGGCAGGACGAGAGAAGTCAGATGGGGTCCGCGGACGGCAGACCTTGACATTTTACTGTTTAATCGTGAAAATATTGAAACAGAGCAACTCATTGTTCCGCATCCGAGAATGTATGAGCGTTTATTTGTCCTTGCGCCGCTTGCGGAAATATGCAAGCGGGTTGAAAAAGAGGCAAAAAGCGCGGAAACCGACCAAGAAGGTGTAAGAGTATGGAAGCAGAAATCTGGGGTAGACGAATTCGTGCATTCAGAAAGCTGAAAGGTTATACTCAAGAAGGATTTGCAAAAGCATTAGGTATATCAGTTTCCATTCTCGGCGAAATTGAACGCGGAAACCGATTGCCGTCAGCTGCCATTATTCACAGCGCAGCAGATGTTTTAAATATAAGCGCGGACGAATTAGCGCCGCCAGAAAATAATAACAAATGAAAGGAGGGGAAAAATGTTTAAAATCGGTGATATTCAATTGAAAAATCCGGTTGTGCTGGCCCCTATGGCTGGTGTCTGCAACTCAGCATTCAGATTGACTGTAAAGGAATTCGGAGCCGGATTGGTATGCGCTGAAATGGTCAGCGACAAAGCGATCCTTTACAACAATGCCAAAACAATGGGGATGCTTTATATTGATGAACGTGAAAAACCGCTCAGCCTTCAAATCTTCGGAGGAAAAAAGGAAACCCTTGTGGAAGCGGCGAAGTTTGTAGACCAGAACACAACTGCTGATATCATTGATATTAACATGGGATGCCCGGTACCCAAGATTACAAAATGTGATGCGGGAGCGAAATGGCTTCTGGATCCTGATAAGATTTACGAAATGGTTGCTGCAGTAGTAGATGCCGTTGATAAACCAGTTACAGTGAAAATGAGGATGGGCTGGGATGAAGACCACATTTTTGCCGTGAAAAACGCACAGGCTGTTGAGCGTGCGGGCGGAAAAGCAGTTGCGCTTCATGGCCGTACAAGAGTGCAGATGTACGAAGGAACTGCAAACTGGGATATTATCAAAGAAGTAAAACAGTCTGTATCGATTCCGGTCATTGGAAACGGTGATGTCAAGACGCCGCAGGATGCTAAGCGTATGCTTGATGAAACAGGAGTGGACGGTGTCATGATCGGTCGCGCCGCACTGGGCAATCCGTGGATGATTTACCGTACAGTTCAATACCTTGAAACAGGTGAATTAAAAGAAGAGCCGCAAGTACGTGAAAAAATGGCGGTATGCAAACTGCATCTTGACCGCTTGATTAACTTAAAAGGTGAAAATGTAGCGGTAAGAGAAATGAGAAAACATGCTGCGTGGTATCTGAAAGGCGTAAGAGGCAATGCGGAGGTTCGGAATGGAATCAATCATTGCGAGACAAGAGAAGAGCTTGTACAGCTTTTAGATGCATTTACTGCTGAAGTTGAGGCAAAAGGGCTTCAAGACGCAAAAGTAGGATAATACTCACCTCTATTTGCTGCTCACTGCCAGTTTTATGCTGGCAGTTTTTCTGCTTTTTTCATGAGACAATATCTGTAATGGAGTGATAACAATGAGTCAAGAAGAGCATAATCATGAAGAATTAAACGACCAGCTGCAAGTCAGACGCGACAAAATGAACCAGATGAGAGAAAACGGTATAGATCCATTCGGCGCACGTTTTGAAAGAACTCATCAATCTGAGCAAATTATTGCGGCGTATCAAAATCTAACGAAAGAAGAGTTAGAAGAAAAAGCGATTGAAGTCACAATCGCAGGCCGTATGATGACAAAGCGCGGTAAAGGAAAAGCCGGCTTCGCGCACCTTCAGGATTTAGAAGGTCAAATTCAAATCTACGTAAGAAAAGACAGTGTCGGTGACGACCAATATGAAATCTTTAAATCTTCCGACCTTGGTGACCTTATCGGCGTAACCGGAAAAGTGTTCAAAACAAATGTAGGCGAACTGTCTGTAAAAGCAACATCATTTGATTTGCTGACAAAAGCGCTTCGTCCGCTGCCGGATAAATATCATGGTTTAAAAGACGTTGAGCAGCGCTACCGTCAACGCTACCTGGATCTTATCGTAAATCCGGACAGCAAACATACGTTCATCACACGAAGCAAGATCATTCAAGCGATGAGAAGATACCTTGATGATCACGGATACTTAGAAGTAGAAACACCAACTATGCACAGCATTCCAGGGGGAGCCTCCGCGCGTCCGTTCATTACCCATCATAATGCTTTAGATATTCCGCTCTACATGCGTATTGCGATTGAACTGCATCTGAAACGCTTGATTGTCGGCGGTTTAGAAAAAGTATATGAAATCGGCCGTGTTTTCCGTAATGAAGGCGTCTCTACACGCCATAACCCAGAATTCACAATGATTGAATTATATGAAGCGTATGCTGACTATAAAGATATCATGAGCTTAACTGAAAACCTTGTCGCACATATCGCACAAGAAGTGCTTGGCACGACGACAATCCAATACGGCGAAGAACAAATTGAACTGAAACCTGAGTGGAAAAGAATCCATATGGTTGACGCAGTCAAAGAAGCGACAGGCGTTGACTTCTGGGAAGAGGTAACTGTTGAGCAGGCCCGTGAATATGCAAAAGAGCATGGTGTAGAGATTAAAGACTCTATGACAGTGGGCCATATTATAAACGAATTCTTCGAACAAAAAATCGAGGAAACGCTTATCCAGCCGACGTTTATTTATGGACATCCAGTAGAAATCTCTCCTCTTGCTAAGAAAAATCCAGAGGACCCGCGCTTCACAGACCGTTTTGAACTGTTTATCGTAGGCCGTGAGCATGCAAATGCATTCACAGAGCTAAATGACCCTATTGATCAAAGAGAGCGTTTTGAAGCTCAATTAAAAGAACGAGAAGAGGGTAATGATGAAGCTCATTTAATGGATGAAGACTTCGTTGAAGCACTGGAGTATGGCATGCCGCCAACAGGAGGCTTAGGCATCGGGATCGATCGCCTCGTCATGCTGCTTACGAATGCTCCTTCGATCCGAGATGTACTGTTATTCCCGCAAATGAGACAGCGCTAATGTTAAAGAGCGTCAACCTTTCTAATAGAAGGATGACGCTCTTTTATAATTCCTTTGGTTTTTCTTCAAAAAAACTATTGCACTATTATTTACAAGGTGGTATATTATTATTCGTTGCCGCTAAACAAGGCGATGACAAAAAAATAACTTCAAAAAAGTTATTGACTTCAACAAGACAAAGAGTTATAATAATAAAGTCGCTTAAACGAAGTGACAAAATGATCTTTGAAAACTAAACAAGACAAAACGTACCTGTTAATTCAAGTTTTATTATAAAATCGCACAGCGATGTGCGTAGTCAGTCAAACTACTTTATCGGAGAGTTTGATCCTGGCTCAGGACGAACGCTGGCGGCGTGCCTAATACATGCAAGTCGAGCGGACAGATGGGAGCTTGCTCCCTGATGTTAGCGGCGGACGGGTGAGTAACACGTGGGTAACCTGCCTGTAAGACTGGGATAACTCCGGGAAACCGGGGCTAATACCGGATGCTTGTTTGAACCGCATGGTTCAAACATAAAAGGTGGCTTCGGCTACCACTTACAGATGGACCCGCGGCGCATTAGCTAGTTGGTGAGGTAACGGCTCACCAAGGCAACGATGCGTAGCCGACCTGAGAGGGTGATCGGCCACACTGGGACTGAGACACGGCCCAGACTCCTACGGGAGGCAGCAGTAGGGAATCTTCCGCAATGGACGAAAGTCTGACGGAGCAACGCCGCGTGAGTGATGAAGGTTTTCGGATCGTAAAGCTCTGTTGTTAGGGAAGAACAAGTACCGTTCGAATAGGGCGGTACCTTGACGGTACCTAACCAGAAAGCCACGGCTAACTACGTGCCAGCAGCCGCGGTAATACGTAGGTGGCAAGCGTTGTCCGGAATTATTGGGCGTAAAGGGCTCGCAGGCGGTTCCTTAAGTCTGATGTGAAAGCCCCCGGCTCAACCGGGGAGGGTCATTGGAAACTGGGGAACTTGAGTGCAGAAGAGGAGAGTGGAATTCCACGTGTAGCGGTGAAATGCGTAGAGATGTGGAGGAACACCAGTGGCGAAGGCGACTCTCTGGTCTGTAACTGACGCTGAGGAGCGAAAGCGTGGGGAGCGAACAGGATTAGATACCCTGGTAGTCCACGCCGTAAACGATGAGTGCTAAGTGTTAGGGGGTTTCCGCCCCTTAGTGCTGCAGCTAACGCATTAAGCACTCCGCCTGGGGAGTACGGTCGCAAGACTGAAACTCAAAGGAATTGACGGGGGCCCGCACAAGCGGTGGAGCATGTGGTTTAATTCGAAGCAACGCGAAGAACCTTACCAGGTCTTGACATCCTCTGACAATCCTAGAGATAGGACGTCCCCTTCGGGGGCAGAGTGACAGGTGGTGCATGGTTGTCGTCAGCTCGTGTCGTGAGATGTTGGGTTAAGTCCCGCAACGAGCGCAACCCTTGATCTTAGTTGCCAGCATTCAGTTGGGCACTCTAAGGTGACTGCCGGTGACAAACCGGAGGAAGGTGGGGATGACGTCAAATCATCATGCCCCTTATGACCTGGGCTACACACGTGCTACAATGGACAGAACAAAGGGCAGCAAAACCGCGAGGTTAAGCCAATCCCACAAATCTGTTCTCAGTTCGGATCGCAGTCTGCAACTCGACTGCGTGAAGCTGGAATCGCTAGTAATCGCGGATCAGCATGCCGCGGTGAATACGTTCCCGGGCCTTGTACACACCGCCCGTCACACCACGAGAGTTTGTAACACCCGAAGTCGGTGAGGTAACCTTTATGGAGCCAGCCGCCGAAGGTGGGACAGATGATTGGGGTGAAGTCGTAACAAGGTAGCCGTATCGGAAGGTGCGGCTGGATCACCTCCTTTCTAAGGATATTTACGGAATATAAGACCTTGGGTCTTATAAACAGAACGTTCCCTGTCTTGTTTAGTTTTGAAGGATCATTCCTTCGAAACGTGTTCTTTGAAAACTAGATAACAGTAGACATCACATTCAATTAGTAACACAAGATATCACATAGTGATTCTTTTTAACGGTTAAGTTAGAAAGGGCGCACGGTGGATGCCTTGGCACTAGGAGCCGATGAAGGACGGGACGAACACCGATATGCTTCGGGGAGCTGTAAGCAAGCTTTGATCCGGAGATTTCCGAATGGGGAAACCCACCACTCGTAATGGAGTGGTATCCATATCTGAATTCATAGGATATGAGAAGGCAGACCCGGGGAACTGAAACATCTAAGTACCCGGAGGAAGAGAAAGCAAATGCGATTCCCTGAGTAGCGGCGAGCGAAACGGGATTAGCCCAAACCAAGAGGCTTGCCTCTTGGGGTTGTAGGACACTCTATACGGAGTTACAAAGGAACGAGGTAGATGAAGAGGTCTGGAAAGGCCCGCCATAGAAGGTAACAGCCCTGTAGTCAAAACTTCGTTCTCTCCAGAGTGGATCCTGAGTACGGCGGAACACGTGAAATTCCGTCGGAATCCGGGAGGACCATCTCCCAAGGCTAAATACTCCCTAGTGACCGATAGTGAACCAGTACCGTGAGGGAAAGGTGAAAAGCACCCCGGAAGGGGAGTGAAAGAGATCCTGAAACCGTGTGCCTACAAGTAGTCAGAGCCCGTTAACGGGTGATGGCGTGCCTTTTGTAGAATGAACCGGCGAGTTACGATCCCGTGCAAGGTTAAGCAGAAGATGCGGAGCCGCAGCGAAAGCGAGTCTGAATAGGGCGCATGAGTACGTGGTCGTAGACCCGAAACCAGGTGATCTACCCATGTCCAGGGTGAAGTTCAGGTAACACTGAATGGAGGCCCGAACCCACGCACGTTGAAAAGTGCGGGGATGAGGTGTGGGTAGGGGTGAAATGCCAATCGAACCTGGAGATAGCTGGTTCTCTCCGAAATAGCTTTAGGGCTAGCCTCAAGGTAAGAGTCTTGGAGGTAGAGCACTGATTGGACTAGGGGCCCCTACCGGGTTACCGAATTCAGTCAAACTCCGAATGCCAATGACTTATCCTTGGGAGTCAGACTGCGAGTGATAAGATCCGTAGTCGAAAGGGAAACAGCCCAGACCGCCAGCTAAGGTCCCAAAGTATACGTTAAGTGGAAAAGGATGTGGAGTTGCTTAGACAACCAGGATGTTGGCTTAGAAGCAGCCACCATTTAAAGAGTGCGTAATAGCTCACTGGTCGAGTGACTCTGCGCCGAAAATGTACCGGGGCTAAACGTATCACCGAAGCTGCGGACTGTTCTTCGAACAGTGGTAGGAGAGCGTTCTAAGGGCTGTGAAGCCAGACCGGAAGGACTGGTGGAGCGCTTAGAAGTGAGAATGCCGGTATGAGTAGCGAAAGAGGGGTGAGAATCCCCTCCACCGAATGCCTAAGGTTTCCTGAGGAAGGCTCGTCCGCTCAGGGTTAGTCGGGACCTAAGCCGAGGCCGAAAGGCGTAGGCGATGGACAACAGGTTGATATTCCTGTACCACCTCCTCACCATTTGAGCAATGGGGGGACGCAGGAGGATAGGGTAAGCGCGGTATTGGATATCCGCGTCCAAGCAGTTAGGCTGGGAAATAGGCAAATCCGTTTCCCATAAGGCTGAGCTGTGATGGCGAGCGAAATTTAGTAGCGAAGTTCCTGATTCCACACTGCCAAGAAAAGCCTCTAGCGAGGTGAGAGGTGCCCGTACCGCAAACCGACACAGGTAGGCGAGGAGAGAATCCTAAGGTGATCGAGAGAACTCTCGTTAAGGAACTCGGCAAAATGACCCCGTAACTTCGGGAGAAGGGGTGCTCTGTTAGGGTGCAAGCCCGAGAGAGCCGCAGTGAATAGGCCCAGGCGACTGTTTAGCAAAAACACAGGTCTCTGCGAAGCCGTAAGGCGAAGTATAGGGGCTGACGCCTGCCCGGTGCTGGAAGGTTAAGAGGAGCGCTTAGCGTAAGCGAAGGTGCGAATTGAAGCCCCAGTAAACGGCGGCCGTAACTATAACGGTCCTAAGGTAGCGAAATTCCTTGTCGGGTAAGTTCCGACCCGCACGAAAGGCGCAACGATCTGGGCACTGTCTCAACGAGAGACTCGGTGAAATTATAGTACCTGTGAAGATGCAGGTTACCCGCGACAGGACGGAAAGACCCCGTGGAGCTTTACTGCAGCCTGATATTGAATGTTGGTACAGCTTGTACAGGATAGGTAGGAGCCTTGGAAACCGGAGCGCCAGCTTCGGTGGAGGCATCGGTGGGATACTACCCTGGCTGTATTGACCTTCTAACCCGCCGCCCTTATCGGGCGGGGAGACAGTGTCAGGTGGGCAGTTTGACTGGGGCGGTCGCCTCCTAAAAGGTAACGGAGGCGCCCAAAGGTTCCCTCAGAATGGTTGGAAATCATTCGCAGAGTGTAAAGGCACAAGGGAGCTTGACTGCGAGACCTACAAGTCGAGCAGGGACGAAAGTCGGGCTTAGTGATCCGGTGGTTCCGCATGGAAGGGCCATCGCTCAACGGATAAAAGCTACCCCGGGGATAACAGGCTTATCTCCCCCAAGAGTCCACATCGACGGGGAGGTTTGGCACCTCGATGTCGGCTCATCGCATCCTGGGGCTGTAGTCGGTCCCAAGGGTTGGGCTGTTCGCCCATTAAAGCGGTACGCGAGCTGGGTTCAGAACGTCGTGAGACAGTTCGGTCCCTATCCGTCGCGGGCGCAGGAAATTTGAGAGGAGCTGTCCTTAGTACGAGAGGACCGGGATGGACGCACCGCTGGTGTACCAGTTGTTCTGCCAAGGGCATCGCTGGGTAGCTATGTGCGGACGGGATAAGTGCTGAAAGCATCTAAGCATGAAGCCCCCCTCAAGATGAGATTTCCCATTCCGCAAGGAAGTAAGATCCCTGAAAGATGATCAGGTTGATAGGTCTGAGGTGGAAGTGTGGCGACACATGGAGCTGACAGATACTAATCGATCGAGGACTTAACCTAATTTCTAATGATGTCACACCTGTTATCTAGTTTTGAGAGAACACTCTCAATTGTTTGGTGGCGATAGCGAAGAGGTCACACCCGTTCCCATGCCGAACACGGAAGTTAAGCTCTTCAGCGCCGATGGTAGTCGGGGGTTTCCCCCTGTGAGAGTAGGACGCCGCCAAGCAATTGCACGTTAGTGCAATTATGGAGGATTAGCTCAGCTGGGAGAGCATCTGCCTTACAAGCAGAGGGTCGGCGGTTCGAGCCCGTCATCCTCCACCATTTGCCGGTGTAGCTCAATTGGTAGAGCAACTGACTTGTAATCAGTAGGTTGGGGGTTCAAGTCCTCTTGCCGGCACCACTTTTATATGATATAATATTCAAGTCTCTTGTAAGAAGAGCCATTAGCTCAGTTGGTAGAGCATCTGACTTTTAATCAGAGGGTCGAAGGTTCGAGTCCTTCATGGCTCACCATTTTTAAGCGGGTGTGGCGGAATTGGCAGACGCGCTAGACTTAGGATCTAGTGTCTTTATGACGTGGGGGTTCAAGTCCCTTCACCCGCATTATAAAGGATGACAGTTATAAAAACTGGACATCCTGTCTGCGGAAGTAGTTCAGTGGTAGAACACCACCTTGCCAAGGTGGGGGTCGCGGGTTCGAATCCCGTCTTCCGCTCCAACTATACCATCCACGCCGGGGTGGTGGAATTGGCAGACACACAGGACTTAAAATCCTGCGGTAGGTGACTACCGTGCCGGTTCAAGTCCGGCCCTCGGCATTATCATTTGCGCCCGTAGCTCAATTGGATAGAGCGTTTGACTACGGATCAAAAGGTTAGGGGTTCGACTCCTCTCGGGCGCGCCATATATTATTTTAATATGAGGAATCGGGAAGTAGCTCAGCTTGGTAGAGCACATGGTTTGGGACCATGGGGTCGCAGGTTCGAATCCTGTCTTCCCGACCATTTTTATGGGGCCTTAGCTCAGCTGGGAGAGCGCCTGCTTTGCACGCAGGAGGTCAGCGGTTCGATCCCGCTAGGCTCCACCAAAAAAGATTCAAAAAAGTTATTGACTTTGAGAAAGCGACATTGTATACTAATAAAGTTGCTTTAACAAAGCGATGAACAAAATGATCTTTGAAAACTAAACAAGACAAAACGTACCTGTTAATTCAAGTTTTATTATAAAATCGCACAGCGATGTGCGTAGTCAGTCAAACTACTTTATCGGAGAGTTTGATCCTGGCTCAGGACGAACGCTGGCGGCGTGCCTAATACATGCAAGTCGAGCGGACAGATGGGAGCTTGCTCCCTGATGTTAGCGGCGGACGGGTGAGTAACACGTGGGTAACCTGCCTGTAAGACTGGGATAACTCCGGGAAACCGGGGCTAATACCGGATGCTTGTTTGAACCGCATGGTTCAAACATAAAAGGTGGCTTCGGCTACCACTTACAGATGGACCCGCGGCGCATTAGCTAGTTGGTGAGGTAACGGCTCACCAAGGCAACGATGCGTAGCCGACCTGAGAGGGTGATCGGCCACACTGGGACTGAGACACGGCCCAGACTCCTACGGGAGGCAGCAGTAGGGAATCTTCCGCAATGGACGAAAGTCTGACGGAGCAACGCCGCGTGAGTGATGAAGGTTTTCGGATCGTAAAGCTCTGTTGTTAGGGAAGAACAAGTACCGTTCGAATAGGGCGGTACCTTGACGGTACCTAACCAGAAAGCCACGGCTAACTACGTGCCAGCAGCCGCGGTAATACGTAGGTGGCAAGCGTTGTCCGGAATTATTGGGCGTAAAGGGCTCGCAGGCGGTTCCTTAAGTCTGATGTGAAAGCCCCCGGCTCAACCGGGGAGGGTCATTGGAAACTGGGGAACTTGAGTGCAGAAGAGGAGAGTGGAATTCCACGTGTAGCGGTGAAATGCGTAGAGATGTGGAGGAACACCAGTGGCGAAGGCGACTCTCTGGTCTGTAACTGACGCTGAGGAGCGAAAGCGTGGGGAGCGAACAGGATTAGATACCCTGGTAGTCCACGCCGTAAACGATGAGTGCTAAGTGTTAGGGGGTTTCCGCCCCTTAGTGCTGCAGCTAACGCATTAAGCACTCCGCCTGGGGAGTACGGTCGCAAGACTGAAACTCAAAGGAATTGACGGGGGCCCGCACAAGCGGTGGAGCATGTGGTTTAATTCGAAGCAACGCGAAGAACCTTACCAGGTCTTGACATCCTCTGACAATCCTAGAGATAGGACGTCCCCTTCGGGGGCAGAGTGACAGGTGGTGCATGGTTGTCGTCAGCTCGTGTCGTGAGATGTTGGGTTAAGTCCCGCAACGAGCGCAACCCTTGATCTTAGTTGCCAGCATTCAGTTGGGCACTCTAAGGTGACTGCCGGTGACAAACCGGAGGAAGGTGGGGATGACGTCAAATCATCATGCCCCTTATGACCTGGGCTACACACGTGCTACAATGGACAGAACAAAGGGCAGCAAAACCGCGAGGTTAAGCCAATCCCACAAATCTGTTCTCAGTTCGGATCGCAGTCTGCAACTCGACTGCGTGAAGCTGGAATCGCTAGTAATCGCGGATCAGCATGCCGCGGTGAATACGTTCCCGGGCCTTGTACACACCGCCCGTCACACCACGAGAGTTTGTAACACCCGAAGTCGGTGAGGTAACCTTTATGGAGCCAGCCGCCGAAGGTGGGACAGATGATTGGGGTGAAGTCGTAACAAGGTAGCCGTATCGGAAGGTGCGGCTGGATCACCTCCTTTCTAAGGATATTTACGGAATATAAGACCTTGGGTCTTATAAACAGAACGTTCCCTGTCTTGTTTAGTTTTGAAGGATCATTCCTTCGAAACGTGTTCTTTGAAAACTAGATAACAGTAGACATCACATTCAATTAGTAACACAAGATATCACATAGTGATTCTTTTTAACGGTTAAGTTAGAAAGGGCGCACGGTGGATGCCTTGGCACTAGGAGCCGATGAAGGACGGGACGAACACCGATATGCTTCGGGGAGCTGTAAGCAAGCTTTGATCCGGAGATTTCCGAATGGGGAAACCCACCACTCGTAATGGAGTGGTATCCATATCTGAATTCATAGGATATGAGAAGGCAGACCCGGGGAACTGAAACATCTAAGTACCCGGAGGAAGAGAAAGCAAATGCGATTCCCTGAGTAGCGGCGAGCGAAACGGGATTAGCCCAAACCAAGAGGCTTGCCTCTTGGGGTTGTAGGACACTCTATACGGAGTTACAAAGGAACGAGGTAGATGAAGAGGTCTGGAAAGGCCCGCCATAGAAGGTAACAGCCCTGTAGTCAAAACTTCGTTCTCTCCAGAGTGGATCCTGAGTACGGCGGAACACGTGAAATTCCGTCGGAATCCGGGAGGACCATCTCCCAAGGCTAAATACTCCCTAGTGACCGATAGTGAACCAGTACCGTGAGGGAAAGGTGAAAAGCACCCCGGAAGGGGAGTGAAAGAGATCCTGAAACCGTGTGCCTACAAGTAGTCAGAGCCCGTTAACGGGTGATGGCGTGCCTTTTGTAGAATGAACCGGCGAGTTACGATCCCG
This sequence comes from Bacillus sp. FSL K6-1003, assembly GCF_037964945.1. Classification (NCBI taxonomy): domain Bacteria; kingdom Bacillati; phylum Bacillota; class Bacilli; order Caryophanales; family Bacillaceae; genus Bacillus; species Bacillus sp. FSL K6-1003. The sequence continues at coordinate 98,309 of NZ_CP150176.1, forward strand.
TGCAAGGTTAAGCAGAAGATGCGGAGCCGCAGCGAAAGCGAGTCTGAATAGGGCGCATGAGTACGTGGTCGTAGACCCGAAACCAGGTGATCTACCCATGTCCAGGGTGAAGTTCAGGTAACACTGAATGGAGGCCCGAACCCACGCACGTTGAAAAGTGCGGGGATGAGGTGTGGGTAGGGGTGAAATGCCAATCGAACCTGGAGATAGCTGGTTCTCTCCGAAATAGCTTTAGGGCTAGCCTCAAGGTAAGAGTCTTGGAGGTAGAGCACTGATTGGACTAGGGGCCCCTACCGGGTTACCGAATTCAGTCAAACTCCGAATGCCAATGACTTATCCTTGGGAGTCAGACTGCGAGTGATAAGATCCGTAGTCGAAAGGGAAACAGCCCAGACCGCCAGCTAAGGTCCCAAAGTATACGTTAAGTGGAAAAGGATGTGGAGTTGCTTAGACAACCAGGATGTTGGCTTAGAAGCAGCCACCATTTAAAGAGTGCGTAATAGCTCACTGGTCGAGTGACTCTGCGCCGAAAATGTACCGGGGCTAAACGTATCACCGAAGCTGCGGACTGTTCTTCGAACAGTGGTAGGAGAGCGTTCTAAGGGCTGTGAAGCCAGACCGGAAGGACTGGTGGAGCGCTTAGAAGTGAGAATGCCGGTATGAGTAGCGAAAGAGGGGTGAGAATCCCCTCCACCGAATGCCTAAGGTTTCCTGAGGAAGGCTCGTCCGCTCAGGGTTAGTCGGGACCTAAGCCGAGGCCGAAAGGCGTAGGCGATGGACAACAGGTTGATATTCCTGTACCACCTCCTCACCATTTGAGCAATGGGGGGACGCAGGAGGATAGGGTAAGCGCGGTATTGGATATCCGCGTCCAAGCAGTTAGGCTGGGAAATAGGCAAATCCGTTTCCCATAAGGCTGAGCTGTGATGGCGAGCGAAATTTAGTAGCGAAGTTCCTGATTCCACACTGCCAAGAAAAGCCTCTAGCGAGGTGAGAGGTGCCCGTACCGCAAACCGACACAGGTAGGCGAGGAGAGAATCCTAAGGTGATCGAGAGAACTCTCGTTAAGGAACTCGGCAAAATGACCCCGTAACTTCGGGAGAAGGGGTGCTCTGTTAGGGTGCAAGCCCGAGAGAGCCGCAGTGAATAGGCCCAGGCGACTGTTTAGCAAAAACACAGGTCTCTGCGAAGCCGTAAGGCGAAGTATAGGGGCTGACGCCTGCCCGGTGCTGGAAGGTTAAGAGGAGCGCTTAGCGTAAGCGAAGGTGCGAATTGAAGCCCCAGTAAACGGCGGCCGTAACTATAACGGTCCTAAGGTAGCGAAATTCCTTGTCGGGTAAGTTCCGACCCGCACGAAAGGCGCAACGATCTGGGCACTGTCTCAACGAGAGACTCGGTGAAATTATAGTACCTGTGAAGATGCAGGTTACCCGCGACAGGACGGAAAGACCCCGTGGAGCTTTACTGCAGCCTGATATTGAATGTTGGTACAGCTTGTACAGGATAGGTAGGAGCCTTGGAAACCGGAGCGCCAGCTTCGGTGGAGGCATCGGTGGGATACTACCCTGGCTGTATTGACCTTCTAACCCGCCGCCCTTATCGGGCGGGGAGACAGTGTCAGGTGGGCAGTTTGACTGGGGCGGTCGCCTCCTAAAAGGTAACGGAGGCGCCCAAAGGTTCCCTCAGAATGGTTGGAAATCATTCGCAGAGTGTAAAGGCACAAGGGAGCTTGACTGCGAGACCTACAAGTCGAGCAGGGACGAAAGTCGGGCTTAGTGATCCGGTGGTTCCGCATGGAAGGGCCATCGCTCAACGGATAAAAGCTACCCCGGGGATAACAGGCTTATCTCCCCCAAGAGTCCACATCGACGGGGAGGTTTGGCACCTCGATGTCGGCTCATCGCATCCTGGGGCTGTAGTCGGTCCCAAGGGTTGGGCTGTTCGCCCATTAAAGCGGTACGCGAGCTGGGTTCAGAACGTCGTGAGACAGTTCGGTCCCTATCCGTCGCGGGCGCAGGAAATTTGAGAGGAGCTGTCCTTAGTACGAGAGGACCGGGATGGACGCACCGCTGGTGTACCAGTTGTTCTGCCAAGGGCATCGCTGGGTAGCTATGTGCGGACGGGATAAGTGCTGAAAGCATCTAAGCATGAAGCCCCCCTCAAGATGAGATTTCCCATTCCGCAAGGAAGTAAGATCCCTGAAAGATGATCAGGTTGATAGGTCTGAGGTGGAAGTGTGGCGACACATGGAGCTGACAGATACTAATCGATCGAGGACTTAACCTAATTTCTAATGATGTCACATCTGTTATCTAGTTTTGAGAGAACACTCTCAATTGTTTGGTGGCGATAGCGAAGAGGTCACACCCGTTCCCATGCCGAACACGGAAGTTAAGCTCTTCAGCGCCGATGGTAGTCGGGGGTTTCCCCCTGTGAGAGTAGGACGCCGCCAAGCAATTAATAAAAGGACAGCTCATATGAGCTGTCCTTTTTGCGTTCTCCTTTATTGGTATCATAAAATTTCATTTAGTTATATAATATAATAACTTCACAGAGAAATTTTAAGTGAATAATCAGGTTTTATGGATTTAGAAAATGGAAATACTTAAGATAGAGCGATAAAGTTGAAAATTCTCGAAAAACACCTTATAGTAAGATTAAAGTCAAATATAGTCAAAGTCAATAAAGGAGGGGGTTGAGTGGGACATAATATTTCTGACATCATTGAACAGTACTTGAAACAAGTGTTAGATCAAAATGGCAAGGAAATTTTAGAAATTAAACGGAGTGAAATTGCAGATAAATTTCAATGTGTTCCTTCCCAAATAAATTATGTCATCAACACCAGATTTACAAGCGAGAGAGGATATATTGTTGAGAGCAAACGCGGGGGCGGCGGTTACATCAGAATCATTAAAATTAAAATGAATAATGAAGTTGTCCTAATCAATAATATTATTTCTCAAATTAATACCCATTTGTCTCAAGCAGCCTCTGATGACATTATTTTAAGGCTATTAGAAGACAAGGTGATCTCTGAGAGAGAAGCAAAAATGATGGTCAGCGTGATGGATCGCTCAGTACTGTACATTGATTTGCCTGAACGTGATGAATTGAGAGCGAGAATGATGAAAGCTATGCTGACCGCTTTAAAATTAAAATAAGCGGGTGAAAAGATTGATTTGTCAAGAGTGTAATGAGAGACCAGCCACTTTTCACTTTACAAAGGTTGTTAACGGAGAGAAAAAAGAGGTTCACATCTGCGAACAATGTGCAAAAGAACACAGCGATTCATATGGTATAAGTGCAAGTCATGGTTTCTCTATTCATAATTTACTATCAGGCTTACTGAACATGGATTCTTCATTTCAGAATGCTGGGACTCAAATGTTCAGCCATTCCGAGCAAATATCTGCTTGTCCGAAGTGCGGAATGACATTTCAGCAATTTAGAAAAACTGGCCGATTTGGCTGTGCCGAATGTTATAAAACATTTCATAGCAACATTACACCGATCTTACGCAAAGTTCACAGCGGAAACACTGTGCATGGCGGGAAAATACCGAAACGTATAGGCGGCAACCTGCACGTCAGACGACAGATCGAAATGCTGAAAAAAGAATTAGAAGCTTTAATACAACAAGAAGAATTTGAAAATGCAGCCCATGTGAGAGATCAAATTCGTTCATTAGAACAGTCACTCAAAAGTACAGATAGTGAGGAGGAACAGGGGTAATGTCGCTAAAGCATTTTATTCAGGACGCATTAAGCAGTTGGATGAAGCAGAAAGGCCCTGAAAGTGACATTGTACTCAGCAGCCGCATACGTTTAGCTAGAAACTTTGAGAATATTCGGTTCCCTACGCGATATTCCAATGAAGAAGCCTCATCCATCTTGCAACAGTTTGAAGAACAGTTTTCAGAACATGAAATTCCCGGTGTCGGCAAATTCCTTTTAATCAGAATGAACGACGCACAGCCTTTAGAAAAACGGGTGCTTGTTGAAAAGCATCTCATCAGCCCTAATTTGACAGAGTCTCCTTTTGGCGGCTGTTTGCTTTCTGAAAATGAGGAAGTGAGCGTCATGTTGAATGAGGAGGACCACATTAGAATTCAGTGTCTTTTCCCAGGATTTCAGCTTCCACAAGCAATGAAAGCCGCAAACCAAGTTGATGACTGGATTGAGGAAAAGGTTGATTATGCATTTAGTGAGCAAAGAGGTTACTTAACCAGCTGTCCTACAAATGTAGGTACGGGCCTAAGGGCTTCAGTCATGATGCATCTTCCGGCACTGGTTTTAACTAGGCAAATAAATCGAATTATACCGGCTATTAATCAATTAGGCTTAGTTGTTAGAGGAATTTATGGGGAAGGCAGCGAAGCAGTAGGAAATATCTTTCAAATTTCAAATCAAATCACGCTTGGAAAGTCGGAGCAGGATATTGTCGATGACCTTAACAGCGTAGCTGCCCAGCTGATTGAACAGGAACGATCTGCTCGAGAAGCGCTTTACCAAACCTCTAAGATTGAGCTTGAGGATCGTGTGTATCGATCCTATGGAGTCTTGTCCAATTGCCGGATGATTGAATCGAAAGAAACTGCAAAGTGCCTTTCAGATGTTCGGTTAGGTATAGACTTAGGCATTATAAAAGGACTTTCAAGCAATATACTTAATGAACTGATGATTTTAACACAGCCGGGATTTTTACAGCAGTACTCGGGAGGCGCTTTGCGTCCGAACGAAAGAGATATACGAAGAGCGGCTCTTATCAGAGAACGGCTTCACTTAGAAATGAATGGGAATAGACAGGAGGATGAATCGATATGATGTTTGGAAGATTTACAGAACGAGCTCAAAAGGTACTGGCGCTTGCACAGGAAGAAGCACTGCGTTTAGGTCATAACAATATCGGCACTGAACATATTTTATTAGGACTGGTGCGAGAAGGAGAGGGCATCGCTGCTAAAGCACTTCAAGCGCTTGGTCTTGGTTCAGATAAAATTCAAAAAGAAGTTGAGAGCTTAATCGGGCGCGGACAGGAAATGTCTCAAACGATTCATTATACTCCGAGAGCTAAAAAAGTCATTGAGTTATCAATGGATGAGGCCAGAAAACTCGGCCATTCTTATGTGGGTACAGAGCATATTCTTCTTGGTCTTATTCGCGAAGGTGAAGGTGTGGCTGCGAGAGTGCTTAACAATCTCGGAGTCAGCTTAAATAAAGCAAGACAGCAAGTGCTTCAGCTTCTTGGAAGTAATGAAACAGGTTCTTCAGCGGCTGGAACAAACAGCAATGCGAATACGCCAACATTAGATAGCCTGGCAAGAGATTTAACAGCGATTGCGAAGGAAGACAGCCTTGATCCGGTTATCGGCAGAAGCAAAGAAATTCAGCGTGTTATTGAAGTGCTGAGCCGCAGAACGAAAAACAATCCTGTTCTGATTGGGGAACCGGGCGTAGGTAAAACAGCTATCGCAGAAGGTCTCGCACAGCAGATTATTAATAATGAAGTTCCCGAAATTTTACGGGATAAACGCGTTATGACATTAGACATGGGAACAGTTGTTGCCGGTACAAAATACCGCGGTGAATTTGAGGATCGTTTGAAAAAAGTGATGGATGAAATCCGTCAGGCAGGAAACATCATTCTATTCATTGATGAGCTCCATACATTAATCGGAGCGGGCGGAGCAGAAGGTGCCATTGACGCATCCAACATCTTGAAACCTTCACTTGCTCGCGGAGAACTTCAGTGTATCGGTGCGACAACTCTTGATGAGTACCGTAAATATATTGAAAAAGATGCAGCTCTGGAACGCCGTTTTCAGCCAATCCAGGTTGATCAGCCGTCGGTAGATGAGAGCATTCAAATCTTAAAAGGCTTGCGTGACCGATATGAAGCTCACCACCGCGTTTCTATCACTGATGAAGCAATTGAAGCTGCGGTTAAGCTTTCTGACAGATATATTTCTGACCGTTTCCTTCCCGATAAAGCTATTGACTTGATCGATGAAGCGGGCTCAAAGGTCAGATTGCGTTCATTTACAACGCCTCCTAATTTAAAAGAGCTTGAACAGAAACTTGATGAAGTTCGTAAAGAGAAGGATGCTGCGGTGCAAAGCCAAGAATTTGAAAAAGCCGCTTCCTTGCGTGATACGGAACAGCGTTTGCGTGAACAGGTGGAGGATACGAAAAAATCATGGAAAGAGAAGCAGGGGCAGGAAAACTCAGAGGTTTCTGTGGATGATATTGCGATGGTTGTATCCAGCTGGACTGGGGTGCCTGTTTCAAAAATCGCTCAAACTGAAACAGATAAGCTTCTTAATATGGAGAGCATTCTTCATTCCCGTGTCATCGGCCAAGATGAAGCTGTTGTAGCCGTTGCTAAAGCGGTCAGACGTGCGAGAGCAGGGCTAAAAGATCCTAAACGTCCAATCGGCTCATTCATTTTCTTAGGCCCTACAGGCGTAGGTAAAACGGAGCTTGCACGGGCGCTTGCTGAGTCTATCTTCGGTGATGAAGAAGCCATGATCAGAATTGATATGTCTGAATACATGGAAAAACACTCGACTTCTAGACTTGTAGGTTCACCTCCAGGGTATGTGGGTTACGATGAGGGCGGCCAATTAACAGAGAAGGTAAGAAGAAAACCATACTCTGTTGTGCTTCTTGATGAAATTGAGAAAGCGCACCCTGACGTCTTCAATATCCTCCTTCAAGTTCTTGAAGACGGACGATTAACTGATTCTAAAGGCCGTACAGTCGATTTCCGCAACACGATTCTGATCATGACATCAAACGTCGGAGCAAGTGAGCTGAAACGCAACAAATATGTCGGCTTCAACGTTCAGGATGAGACGCAAAATCATAAAGACATGAAGGATAAAGTGATGGGTGAGCTGAAACGTGCGTTCAGACCGGAATTCATCAACCGTATTGATGAAATTATCGTCTTCCATTCACTCGAGAAAAAACATCTGGCTGAAATCGTGTCATTGATGTCTGATCAATTAACGAAACGTCTTAAAGAACAGGATCTTTCTATAGAATTGACGGAAGCTGCGAAAGCAAAAGTCGCGGAAGAGGGCGTAGACCTTGAATACGGTGCCCGCCCGCTCAGAAGAGCCATTCAAAAACATGTGGAGGACCGTTTATCTGAAGAACTGCTCAGAGGTAACATTCATAAAGGGCACCATATCGTTCTTGATGTAGAAGATGGCGAATTTGTCGTAAAAACGACTGCTAAAACGAATTAATATAGAAGACGAAAATGAGGCATACAGCATGTAAGTGTATGCCTCAATTTCGTATCAAGAAATAGAACAAGGGAGAGGTCTTACACTATTTATGGCTAAAACAAAATCCAAATTCATCTGCCAATCCTGCGGCTACGAGTCTCCAAAATGGATGGGGAAATGTCCGGGCTGCGGTGCTTGGAATACAATGGTGGAAGAAATGATTAAAAAAGCACCGGCCAATCGGAGAGCGGCTTTTTCTCATTCTGTTCAAACCGTACAGAAACCTTCCCCCATAACATCAATCGAAACATCAGAAGAACCTCGGGTTAAAACACAGCTCGGCGAGTTTAACAGAGTGCTCGGAGGCGGAGTGGTAAAGGGATCACTTGTTTTAATTGGCGGGGACCCCGGTATCGGGAAATCGACCTTACTACTGCAAGTATCCGCTCAGCTATCTGGTTCAACGCGTCATGTTCTATACATTTCAGGAGAAGAATCGGTAAAACAAACGAAATTAAGAGCAGACCGTCTGGGCATAAATAATCCCTCACTGCATGTTTTATCCGAAACCGATATGGAGTATATTTCGTCTGCTATAGAAGAGATGAATCCAGCGTTTGTCGTTGTCGACTCTATTCAAACGGTTTATCAAAGTGATATCACATCGGCTCCCGGCAGTGTATCACAAGTAAGAGAATGTACAGCCGCGCTGATGAAAATTGCAAAAACAAAAGGTATTCCGATATTTATTGTGGGTCATGTAACGAAAGAAGGGTCCATCGCGGGGCCGAGACTGCTGGAGCATATGGTTGACACTGTTTTATACTTTGAAGGAGAACGTCACCATACTTTCCGAATCTTACGGGCTGTAAAAAACCGCTTTGGTTCTACAAACGAAATGGGTATTTTTGAAATGCGGGAAGAAGGGCTCACTGAGGTACTGAATCCCTCAGAGATCTTCTTAGAAGAGCGTTCGGCGGGATCTTCGGGGTCGAGCATAACGGCTTCTATGGAAGGTACAAGGCCTATTCTTGTTGAAATTCAGGCACTCATCTCGCCAACGAGCTTTGGCAATCCGCGGCGCATGGCGACAGGGATAGATCATAACAGGGTGTCACTGTTAATGGCTGTATTAGAAAAAAGAGTAGGGCTGCTGCTGCAAAATCAGGATGCATATTTGAAGGTAGCGGGCGGCGTCAAACTAGATGAACCTGCGATTGATCTTGCTATAGCGGTAAGTATCGCATCGAGCTTTAGAGATACACCTCCAAATCCTGCAGATTGCTTTATAGGAGAAGTGGGATTAACCGGAGAAGTCCGCCGGGTATCAAGAATTGAACAGCGTGTAAAAGAAGCGGCAAAGCTTGGCTTTAAACGCATGATCATACCTGCGGCAAATCTGGATGGATGGACGAAACCAAAAGGGATTGAGGTCATCGGAGTAGCAAATGTTTCAGAGGCACTTCGTACTTCATTAGGAGGATAATAGATGGAAAAAGAGAAAAAAGGGGCGAAACATGAGTTAGATCTGTCTTCTATTTTGCAGTTTGTTGCTCCTGGAACACCGCTCAGAGCGGGGATAGAAAATGTGCTGAGAGCAAATACAGGCGGTCTGATTGTTGTTGGATATAATGATAAAGTAAAAGAAGTGGTGGATGGCGGTTTCCACATTAACACTGCTTTTTCTCCGGCGCATTTATATGAACTGGCTAAAATGGATGGTGCGATTATTTTAAGTGATTCTGGTCAAAAAATCCTATATGCCAATACACAATTGATGCCTGAAGCCACAATTTCTTCGTCAGAAACAGGAATGCGGCACCGTACCGCCGAAAGAGTAGCTAAGCAAACCGGCTGTCTCGTTATCGCAATTTCTGAGAGAAGAAATGTCATAACGTTATATCAGGAAAGTATGAAGTATACACTAAAAGACATAGGATTCATTTTAACAAAAGCGAACCAAGCCATTCAAACTCTAGAAAAATATAAAACAATTCTGGACAAAACGATTAATGCACTAAACGCATTAGAGTTTGAGGAACTCGTTACTTTCAGCGATGTTCTGTCTGTGATGCACCGTTATGAAATGGTGCTGCGAATTAAAAATGAAATCAACATGTATATCAGGGAGCTGGGAACAGAAGGTCATTTGATTAAGTTGCAGGTCATCGAACTGATTACTGATATGGAAGAAGAGGCTGCTTTATTTATTAAGGATTACGTGAAGGAAAAAATTAAAGATCCGTTTGTCCTTTTAAAAGAGCTGCAGGATATGTCCAGCTACGATTTGCTTGACGATTCCATTGTTTATAAGCTTCTTGGTTACCCGGCTTCTACAAATCTTGATGACTATGTTCTGCCTAGAGGATACAGGCTGCTAAATAAGATACCGCGCCTTCCGATGCCAATTGTGGAAAATGTGGTGGAAGCATTTGGCGTCCTGCCGAGAATTATTGAGGCAAGTGCAGAAGAATTAGATGAAGTAGAGGGTATCGGTGAAGTACGAGCCCAAAAAATCAAAAAGGGCTTAAAACGTCTTCAAGAGAAGCATTATTTAGACAGACAGCTATGATTTTCGGTTAAAACCATATCATTACGGGTATATTATTGTTGGTTTTTGTTTATTCTGATATTCGTAGGTTGCATAAAATCTTATGAAATATAACAATTTTCTTTAAAGGAGGTGGGGGTATGTTAAAACGAATAGTTCAGGCGTTCTTCATTATTTTCGGCGGCGTTGTTGGTATATTTTTAATACCTGAATTGTTTGTACTGTTAAGTTTACAGGACATACCTTTAATAACAAACGCATATACGTCTGCGGCAATAGGTGCAATTATCTTTTTTCTCATCAGTATATGGGGTACAGATTACGTTGTGAACTGGGTGAAGTGGATAGAGGATTCATTATTAAAAGCGCCGGTTCCAGATTTGTTATTTGGAAGTCTTGGCTTAGTATTTGGACTTATAATTGCTTATCTTATCGTAAACGTTATTCCTTTAGACAATATACCTTACCGCATACTCAGCACAATCATCCCTGTGTTTTTAGCTTTCTTTCTCGGTTATCTGGGCTTTCAGGTGGGCTTTAAGAAAAAGGATGAACTGATCAGCCTATTCTCCATTTCCGCCAGAATGCAAAAGAAAAAAGGAGCAGCCGATGAAGAGCACGAGGTCCAAGACAAAAAGCTGAAAATCCTGGACACAAGTGTTATTATTGATGGGAGAATTGCAGATATTTGTCAGACTGGTTTTTTAGAGGGAATCATCGTGATTCCGCAGTTTGTCCTTGAGGAATTGCAGCATATCGCTGACTCCTCAGATGTGTTAAAACGCAACAGAGGGCGCCGCGGTCTTGATATCCTGAACCGCATTCAAAAAGAATTAGATATTAAAGTAGAAATTTATGAAGGTGACTTTGAAGATATTCAGGAGGTTGACAGCAAGCTTGTCAAACTCGCTAAACTGACATCCGGAGTCGTTGTGACGAATGATTTTAATTTAAATAAAGTATGCGAGCTTCAGAAGGTAGCAGTATTGAACATTAATGACCTTGCCAACGCGGTCAAGCCCGTTGTGCTTCCGGGTGAGGAAATGAATGTTCAGGTCATTAAAGACGGCAAAGAGCATAATCAGGGAGTCGCTTACTTGGATGACGGCACTATGATTGTCGTTGAAGAAGGACGGAATTATATCGGCAAACACATCGATGTTCTCGTCACAAGTGTGCTGCAGACAGCAGCGGGACGAATGATTTTTGCCAAGCCTAAGCTGTTGGAGAAGGCGCTGTAAAGGGAGAAAGAACAATGAATTATGATGTGGTTATTCCTGCGGCCGGACAGGGGAAACGGATGAAGGCAGGGAGAAATAAACTGTTTATCGAGCTGAAAGGAGATCCGGTTATCATTCACACTTTACGGGTGTTTGACAGCCATCGTCCGTGCGACAGAATCATCTTGGTGATTAACGAGCGCGAACGTGAAGACTTTCAGCAATTGCTGAGCCAATATCCGTTTCAAACCGCTATCGAGCTTGTTGCAGGCGGAGATGAACGCCAGCACAGTGTTTATAAAGGACTCAAAGCCATTAAACAAGAAAAGATTGTGCTCGTTCACGACGGCGCTCGTCCTTTTATAAAGCATGAACAGATTGACGAACTGATCGTTGAAGCGGAGCAGGCAGGAGCGGCCATCCTGGCTGTTCCGGTAAAAGATACGATTAAACGCGTTCAAGGTTTAGAAGTCAGTGAGACGATTGAACGTTCAAGCTTGTGGGCTGTCCAAACGCCACAAGCTTTTCGTCTTTCTTTATTGATGGAGGCTCACGCTGAGGCAGAGCGCAGAGGATTTTTAGGAACGGATGACGCCAGTCTCGTCGAACAGCTTGAGGGCGGTTCGGTCCGTGTTGTAGAAGGGAACTATACAAATATTAAGCTGACGACTCCTGATGATTTAACGTCAGCTGAAGCTATCATGGAAGCAGAAAGTGGGAATAAACATGTTTAGAATCGGACAAGGTTTTGATGTGCACCAATTAGTAGAGGGCCGGCCTCTCATTATCGGCGGAGTTGAAATTCCGTATGAAAAAGGATTGCTCGGACATTCTGACGCGGATGTATTATTGCACACCGTTGCTGACGCATGCCTCGGAGCTGTCGGGGAGGGCGACATCGGCAAGCACTTTCCTGATACAGATCCTGAGTTCAAGGATGCTGATTCATTTCAATTACTTCAGCATGTCTGGGGGATTGTGAAACAGAAAGGATATGTACTCGGAAATATTGATTGCACGATCATTGCACAGAAGCCAAAGATGGCGCCGTACATAGAAGACATGAGAAAAAGAATCGCCGAAGGGCTTGAGGCAGAGGTTTCCCAAGTGAATGTAAAAGCGACCACGACCGAAAAGCTTGGATTTACAGGAAGAGCGGAAGGAATAGCGGCTCAAGCGACAGTGCTGATACAAAAAGGCTAACTTGTTTTGATGCCCGGTCTATTTGGTGGTAGAATAGATGCATACATTTAGCCTGAGGCCATACATGAGATGAAAGGAAGTATTTGAAATGGGAAACGAAGTACGCGTTCGTTATGCACCGAGTCCAACAGGACATTTGCATATTGGAAATGCCAGAACGGCGCTTTTTAATTATTTATTTGCCCGCAACCAAGGCGGTAAGTTTATTATTCGTGTTGAGGACACGGATAAAAAACGCAACATTGAGGGCGGAGAACAAAGCCAGCTTAACTATTTAAAATGGCTTGGCATCGACTGGGATGAGAGTGTGGATGTCGGCGGAGATTACGGCCCATACCGTCAGTCCGAGCGTAACGATATCTATAAGGTTTACTATGAAGAGCTGCTTGAAAAAGGGCTTGCTTATAAATGTTTCTGTACGGAAGAAGAACTTGAAAAAGAACGTGAAGAGCAGATTGCCCGCGGAGAGATGCCGCGTTATTCCGGAAAGCACAGAGATCTGACTCAGGAAGAACAGGAAAAATTCCTTGCAGAGGGCAGAAAGCCGAGTATTCGTTTCCGCGTTCCTGAAGGAAAAATCATTGCGTTCAATGATATTGTAAAAGGTGAAATTTCTTTCGAATCTGATGGCATCGGCGACTTCGTTATTGTGAAAAAAGACGGCACGCCGACTTATAACTTTGCAGTAGCTGTGGATGACTATCTAATGAAAATGACGCACGTGCTGCGCGGTGAGGATCATATCTCGAATACACCAAAACAGATCATGATCTATCAAGCATTTGGATGGGATATTCCTCAGTTCGGCCACATGACGCTGATTGTAAATGAAAGCCGTAAAAAGCTCAGCAAACGTGATGAATCCATTATCCAATTCATTGAGCAATATAAAGAGCTTGGCTACTTGCCGGAAGCGCTGTTTAACTTTATCGGCCTGCTGGGCTGGTCGCCGGTAGGAGAGGAAGAGCTTTTCACAAAAGAAGAGTTTATTGACATTTTTGATGTAAACCGGTTATCTAAATCACCAGCTCTGTTTGATATGCATAAGCTAAAATGGGTCAACAACCAATATGTGAAAAAATTGGATCTTGATCAGGTTGTTGAGCTTACGCTTCCGCATCTTCAAAAAGCCGGCAAAGTTGGCAATGAGCTTTCTCCTGAAGAACAAGAATGGGTTCGCAAACTGATTTCTCTATATCATGAGCAATTGAGCTACGGTGCAGAAATTGTTGAGCTGACTGATTTGTTCTTTACGGATGAGATCGAGTATAATCAAGAAGCAAAAGCTGTTCTAGAAGAAGAGCAGGTGCCTGAAGTGCTTAGCACATTCGCTGCGAAGCTTGAAGAGCTAGAGGAGTTCACTCCGGAACAGATCAAAGCTTCTATCAAAGCAGTGCAGAAAGAAACAGGTCATAAAGGGAAAAAGCTGTTTATGCCGATCCGTGTTGCTGTAACAGGCCAAACTCATGGTCCTGAGCTTCCGCAATCAATTGAACTGATCGGAAAAGAATCTGCAATTCAGCGGTTGAAAAATATCTAAATAGATGATTGTTGACAGGGAAGAGTATAAAGCTTTAGACCAATACAGAAAGGATCTTCATTGGCTGAGAGAGATCCAGGAGTCGGGTTTTAGAAGTGCGCCCTTAAGACCTTTGAAGAACGTTTTTCGAAATCAGTATTCAAAGGCGGCCGCCGCCGTTACAGGCTGAAGTTGGGAGAGCAGGAGTCTGCTTTTCAAACAGAGTGGAACCGCGCGGTTAAAGCGTCTCTGTCATGTTTACATGCAGAGGCGCTTTTTTTATTGGTGTCTAGAGGAAATAGATAGATGATAGCGTGTAGAATGGGGGGAAGCATGTGTTTTTTAAAATGTTCAAAGAAGACATTGATACGGTGTTCGATCAAGATCCTGCAGCACGAAGTTATTTTGAAGTGATTTTAACTTATTCCGGTTTACATGCTATATGGGCGCATCGGATTGCACATGCTTTATATAAACGAAAATTTTATTTCCTTGCACGCCTTATATCTCAGGTAAGCCGATTTTTTACAGGAATTGAAATCCACCCAGGGGCTACGATCGGAAGAAGATTTTTCATAGACCATGGGATGGGGGTTGTCATTGGGGAGACATGTGAAATTGGCAATAACGTAACCGTTTTTCAGGGAGTTACCCTTGGAGGAACGGGGAAAGAAAGAGGAAAAAGGCACCCGACAATTAAAGATGACGCATTGATAGCAACAGGTGCTAAAGTGCTCGGTTCGATTACTGTCGGTGAAGGCTCCAAAATAGGGGCTGGTTCAGTTGTGCTGCACGATGTTCCGGACTACTCCACAGTTGTCGGCATCCCGGGAAGGGTTGTCGTTCAAAACGGCAAGAAAATCAAACGGGATCTAAACCATCAGGATTTACCCGATCCTGTTGCTGATCGGTTTAAGTCTTTGGAACTGCAGATTTTAGAGCTGAAGGCGGAACTTGAAGACAGAAAAGAAAGGATTAATCAAAAATGACAATCACTCTTTATAATACATTGACCAGACAGAAGGAAACATTCGTTCCTCTTGAAGAGGGGAAAGTGAAAATGTACGTGTGCGGACCGACGGTTTACAATTATATTCATATAGGGAATGCCCGTCCGGCCATCGTTTATGACACGATACGAAACTATTTGGAGTATAAAGGCTACGATGTCCAGTATGTCTCTAACTTCACAGATGTAGATGATAAATTAATTAAAGCGGCAAATGAACTCGGTGAAGATGTTCCAACCATTTCTGAGCGTTTTATTAAGGCATACTTTGAAGATGTGGGCGCTCTTGGCTGCAGAAAAGCAGACCTTCATCCGCGCGTCATGGAAAACATGGACGCGATTATTGATTTCATAGATCAGCTGGTGAAAAAGGGCTATGCTTATGAATCTGAAGGAGATGTGTATTTCAAAACAAGAGCATTTGAGGGATACGGAAAGCTTTCGCAGCAATCGATTGATGAATTGAGATCTGGCGCACGCATCCGAGTTGGCGAGAAAAAAGAAGATGCTCTTGATTTCGCTCTGTGGAAAGCGGCTAAAGAAGGAGAAATCTCCTGGGATAGCCCTTGGGGGAAAGGACGTCCGGGCTGGCACATTGAATGCTCTGCGATGGTGAAAAAGTACTTAGGTGATCAGATTGATATCCATGCAGGCGGCCAGGATTTAACCTTCCCTCACCATGAAAATGAAATTGCACAATCTGAAGCGCTGACTGGCAAAACATTTGCGAAATACTGGCTTCATAATGGCTATATCAATATCGATAATGAAAAAATGTCAAAATCACTCGGCAACTTTGTGCTTGTGCATGACATTATTAAACAGCATGATCCGCAGCTGCTCAGATTCTTTATGCTGTCTGTTCACTATCGTCACCCAATCAACTATTCAGAAGAGCTTCTGGAGAACACAAAGAGCGCGTTTAACCGGTTGAAAACAGCGTACAGCAACCTTCAGCACCGTTTAAACAGCAGCACGAATTTAACAGAAGATGATGATAAATGGGTTGCAAAGATTGAAGAACATCGAACAGCATTTGAAGAAGCAATGGATGATGATTTTAATACAGCGAATGCCATTTCTGTTTTGTTCGATTTGGCGAAAAATGCGAACTATTATCTTCAGGAAGATCATACGGCAGATCATGTGATTACAGCGTTTATTGACATGTTTGACCGAATTGTTTCTGTCCTCGGTTTCTCACTGGGTGAGCAGGAGCTTCTGGATCAAGAGATTGAAGATTTGATTGAAAAAAGAAATGAAGCGCGCCGCAATCGTGATTTTGCTCTGTCAGACCAGATCCGCGACCAGCTGAAAAGCATGAATATCATTCTTGAAGATACGGCTCAAGGCACTCGCTGGAAACGGGGAGAATAACGGATGCTTGATTTTGAAACGATAAAAGATTCAAAGCAGCTTAACGGTCTTGCGCTTGCTTATATAGGTGATGCCATTTTTGAAGTTTATGTGAGGCATCACCTGCTTAAGCAGGGATTTACCAAACCAAATGATCTTCACAAAAAATCAAGTCGGATCGTATCGGCAAAGTCACAGGCTGAGATCCTTTTCTTTCTGCGGAATCAATCATTTTTCACGGAAGAAGAGGAAGCGGTGCTGAAAAGAGGCAGAAATGCCAAGTCGGGAACGATACCTAAAAATACAGATGTTCAGACGTACCGCTATAGTACAGCATTTGAAGCACTGCTAGGCTATCTTTTTCTTGAGAAAAAAGAAGAAAGACTGAATCAGCTTGTTGCTGAAGCTATACAATTCGGGACGGTCAGGGAGGAAAACAAATGAGTGAGCAACATGATTACGTCATAGGAAAAAATGCAGTGATCGAGACGTTAAAATCAGATCGTAAGCTGTATAAGCTGTGGATGGCGGAAAACACCGTAAAAGGACAAGCACAGCAGGTGATTGAGCTTGCGAAAAAGCAGGGCATCACCATTCAATACGTCCCCAGAAAAAAACTCGACCAAATGGTCACAGGGCAGCATCAAGGCGTAGTGGCACAGGTCGCAGCATATGAGTACGCGGAACTGGACGACTTATATAAAGCGGCAGAGGAAAGAAATGAACAGCCTTTCTTTCTCATTCTGGACGAGCTTGAGGACCCTCATAATCTCGGTTCAATTATGAGAACAGCCGATGCAGTCGGCGCCCATGGCATTGTGATTCCAAAACGCAGAGCTGTCGGTCTGACAACTACGGTGGCGAAGGCTTCAACAGGCGCAATTGAGCATATTCCAGTGGCAAAGGTCACTAATTTGGCGCGAACACTAGAGGAAATGAAAGAGCGGGGAATCTGGGTTGTCGGAACGGATGCATCCGCGCGGGAGGATTACCGCACAATGGATGGCGGCATGCCTTTGGCTCTCGTCATCGGAAGTGAAGGAAAAGGAATGGGACGCCTGATTAAAGAAAAATGTGATTTTCTTATTAAACTCCCGATGGCCGGTAAAGTTACTTCACTCAATGCATCTGTAGCGGCGGGGCTTTTGATGTATGAAGTCTACCGGAAACGAAATCCTCTGGGAGAATAATGATTAATGGATATCCTGTTAGTAGACGGATACAACATGATTGGAGCCTGGCCGCAGCTGAAGGATTTAAAAGCGAACAGTTTTGAAGAGGCGAGAGACGTACTGATTCAGAAAATGGCTGAATATCAATCGTATACAGGAAACAGGGTTATTGTCGTATTTGACGCACATCTTGTAAAGGGGCTTGAGAAAAAACAGACCAATCACAGAGTTGAAGTGATTTTCACAAAAGAGAATGAGACTGCGGATGAGCGGATAGAAAAGCTGGCACAGGCTCTGAATAACATTTCGACTCAAATTCATGTTGCGACCTCTGACTACACTGAGCAGTGGGCGATTTTCGGACAGGGGGCATTGCGAAAATCAGCCCGTGAGCTCTTGAGAGAGGTAGAAGCAATCGAAAGGCGAATCGAAAGGCGGGTAAGAAAGATCACTTCCGAAAAGCCAGCGGGTAAAATTGCTTTATCGGAAGAGGTTTTGAAAACGTTTGAAAAATGGCGGAGGGGCGACTTAGATTAAGTTGACGCTTTTTTGTCCAATAATGTATAATATTTCTATCTACGTGCGCCGGGGGGATCGGAGTGAATCTACAGAACAACAAGGGAAAATTCAACAAAGAGCAGTTTTGCCAGTTGGAGGACGAGCAGGTCATTGAAAAGGTTCATGTTGGGGACAGTGATGCGTTAGATTACTTGATTACGAAGTACCGAAACTTTGTTCGTGCAAAAGCAAGATCCTATTTTTTAATAGGTGCGGACAGAGAAGATATTGTTCAGGAAGGAATGATAGGCCTCTATAAGTCTATTCGTGACTTCAAAGAGGACAAGCTTACCTCTTTCAAAGCTTTCGCAGAATTATGTATTACCCGCCAAATTATTACCGCAATAAAGACAGCTACTCGCCAGAAACACATTCCTTTGAATTCCTACGTCTCATTAGATAAACCGATTTTTGATGAAGAATCAGACCGAACGCTGCTTGATGTTATTTCGGGAGCGAAAACATTAAACCCAGAAGAAATGATTATCAATCAGGAAGAATTTGATGATATAGAAATGAAAATGGGAGAACTTTTAAGTGATTTAGAGAGAAAAGTACTTGTATTATATCTAGACGGAAGAAGCTATCAAGAGATTTCAGATGAGCTGAACCGCCATGTGAAATCGATCGATAACGCTCTTCAGCGAGTGAAACGCAAGCTGGAGAAGTACCTGGAAATTCGTGAGATCAGTTTGTAATAGGTATTTATGGTATATTGACAGTATTTTTCCGACTATGATATGTTACTTAAGATAAGAACTAATGTCTATTTAGAAAAAGGTGTAATGACATGAGAAAAAAGATTACGTTAGCATGCAAGACATGCGGAAACCGTAATTATACGACAATGAAAAGCTCTGCATCAGCGGCTGAGCGATTAGAAGTAAAGAAATACTGCAGTACTTGCAATTCACATACAGCTCATCTTGAAACAAAATAGTGTTTGCGCTTTTAAATTGTGGAGGTCTTTTACATGCGTATTATGAGATTCTTTAAAGATGTTGGGAAAGAAATGAAAAAGGTAAGCTGGCCTAAAGGAAAAGAGTTAACTCGCTATACCATCACGGTTATTTCAACGGTTATCTTTTTTATTATCTTTTTTGCCCTCCTTGACACAGGAATTTCTCAATTAATTCGTTTAATAGTTGAATAATGATCAGCAATACGTGCTATAATAGATCATAATATCACTTGCCAAAACCCGTTCAGCGGGTTTTTTATTGTGGGTTAAAAATGAAAGTTATCATAGGCTTACCGCCTATTTTTTGCATGAAGCGTTATGGTAGTACACTAAAACCAAATGCGGGGAGGGAAGGACTGGACAGTCCTGAAGAGAATGGAAAAGAATTGGTATGTTGTTCACACGTACTCTGGTTATGAGAACAAAGTAAAAGCCAACTTGGAAAAACGTGTTGAATCAATGGGGATGCAGGATAAGATTTTTCGTGTAGTCGTACCTGAAGAAGAAGAGACGGATATCAAAAACGGCAAGAAAAAAGTCGTCAAAAAGAAAGTATTCCCTGGCTATGTCCTTGTTGAAATCGTCATGACGGATGATTCTTGGTATGTTGTCCGCAACACACCTGGTGTTACTGGATTCGTAGGTTCCGCCGGCTCTGGTTCAAAACCGACGGCGCTTCTTCCTGGCGAGGCAGAAACCATTCTGAAGAGAATGGGTATGGACGAACGCAAAACTGACATTGACTTTGAATTAAAAGAGACAGTGAAAGTGATAGACGGACCTTTTGCCAACTTTACTGGATCAATTGAAGAGATTGACTACGATAAAAGCAAGGTTAAAGTTTTCGTTAATATGTTCGGCCGTGAAACGCCGGTTGAGCTGGAATTTACCCAGATCGACAAATTGTAATGTGAAAAAACTTGAAATTGCTATATATAAATGATAATATAGCAAAGGTACGTCTTGGACTTATCCAAGGCAGCTAGCTTGATATTTCATCATTCATATAAAGAATGAAACCTTGAGTGGGAGGGTTTACCCTATTACCACATCACGGACTTAAGGAGGTGTGTCTCGTGGCTAAAAAAGTAGTAAAAGTTGTAAAATTGCAAATTCCTGCTGGAAAAGCTAACCCAGCGCCGCCAGTTGGACCTGCACTAGGTCAAGCCGGTGTTAATATCATGGGATTCTGTAAGGAGTTTAACGCTCGTACAGCTGACCAAGCTGGTTTAATCATTCCTGTTGAAATTTCGGTTTACGAAGACCGTTCATTTACATTTATTACAAAAACTCCACCTGCTGCAGTATTGCTTAAAAAAGCAGCTGGAATTGAGTCTGGTTCTGGTGAACCAAACCGTAATAAAGTGGCAACCGTTAAGCGCGATAAAGTACGCGAAATCGCTGAAACGAAAATGCCTGACTTAAACGCAGCAGACGTTGAAGCGGCAATGCGCATGGTTGAAGGTACTGCACGCAGTATGGGTATTGTAATCGAGGATTAATTTGTTTCTTGTCGGGTTGCGAGTTTTCACAAGTTCGCAACCCTTATTCGTGGGAGGTTATTCCGCTATAACCACATAAGGAGGAAATTTTAAAATGGCTAAAAAAGGTAAAAAGTACGCAGAAGCTGCTAAGCTTGTAGATCGTGCGAAAGCTTACGATGTTTCTGAAGCAGTAGCTCTCGTTAAAAAAACAAACACAGCTAAATTCGACGCTACAGTTGAAGTTGCATTCCGTCTAGGGGTTGACCCTCGTAAAAACGACCAGCAAATCCGCGGAGCAGTTGTGCTTCCAAACGGAACTGGTAAAACTCAGCGCGTTCTCGTTTTCGCAAAAGGCGAAAAAGCGAAAGAAGCTGAAGCTGCTGGTGCAGATTACGTTGGAGATACTGACTACATCAACAAAATTCAACAAGGCTGGTTCGATTTCGATGTAATCGTAGCTACACCTGACATGATGGGTGAAGTTGGTAAAATCGGTCGTGTGCTTGGACCAAAAGGTTTAATGCCAAACCCTAAAACTGGTACAGTTACTTTCGAAGTTGAAAAAGCAATCGGCGAAATCAAAGCTGGTAAAGTTGAATACCGCGTAGATAAAGCTGGAAACATCCATGTTCCTATCGGTAAAGTTTCTTTCGAGGATGAAAAACTTGTTGAGAACTTCACAACAATGTATGACACAATCCTGAAAGCAAAACCTGCTGCAGCAAAAGGTGTTTACGTGAAAAACGTTGCTGTAACTTCTACTATGGGACCTGGTGTCAAAGTAGACGCTTCAACTTTCAACGTAAAATAATATTTGACATGACATCAACATTCTGATATGATTCAAAATGTTGTAAAATATAATATATCATTTATACCGTAGACAGTAGGGGCTTAACAGCTTAATATCCTACCGAGGTGTATATTATCACAGCTATTACGTTACGTATGCTTGTATATACAGCCTCCATGTCTCATGGAGGCTTTTTATATGGAATCCGTTTCTCAGTCGTGATCACCTGACGGTATAAGTGTTACACAAGAATCTACAGGAGGTGTAACCATGAGCAGCGCAATTGAAACAAAAAAAGTTGTTGTTGAAGAAATTACTTCTAAATTAAAAGAAAGCAAATCAACGATCATCGTTGATTACCGCGGACTTAACGTTTCTGAAGTAACAGAACTTCGTAAACAGCTTCGTGAAGCTAACGTTGAGTTCAAAGTTTACAAAAACACAATGACTCGCCGTGCGGTTGAACAAGCTGAACTTGATGGTTTGAATGATGTCTTAACTGGACCGAATGCAATTGCATTCAGTACTGAGGATGTTGTCGCTCCAGCTAAAGTTATTAACGAGTTTGCTAAACAGCATGAAGCTCTTGAAATCAAAGCTGGCGTTATCGAAGGTAAAGTTTCTACTGTTGAAGAAGTGAAAGCTCTTGCTGAACTTCCATCACGCGAAGGCTTGCTTTCTATGTTGCTTAGCGTACTTCAAGCTCCAGTTCGTAACCTTGCTCTTGCTGCAAAAGCTGTGGCAGATCAAAAGGAAGAACAAGGCGCTTAATCTAATCAGTTTTTAAAAATCAAAACAAAATGGAGGAATTACAAATGGCTTTAAATATCGAAGAAATCATTGCTTCCGTTAAAGAAGCAACTGTACTTGAATTGAACGACCTAGTAAAAGCAATCGAAGAAGAATTTGGCGTAACTGCTGCTGCTCCTGTAGCTGTAGCTGGCGGAGCTGCTGCTGGCGGAGCTGCTGAAGAGCAAAGCGAATTCGACCTTATCCTTGCTGGTGCAGGTTCACAAAAAATCAAAGTTATCAAAGTTGTACGTGAAATCACTGGTCTTGGCTTGAAAGAAGCTAAAGAACTTGTTGACAACACTCCAAAACCTCTTAAAGAAGGTATTGCTAAAGAAGAAGCTGAAGAGCTTAAAGCTAAACTTGAAGAAGTTGGCGCTTCTGTAGAAGTTAAGTAATCTTCAATTGCCTGTAGGGGAAGCTCGCTTTTATGAGGCGGGCTTTTTCTTTGCCATTCTTTAAGTAATGAAAAAAAGGAGGTTCTAATAATGAGTGAGCACTATTATTCAGAAAAACCTTCAGTAAAAAGCAACAAACAAACATGGTCTTTTAGGCTTCGAAACAAGGAGTTTACGTTTACCAGCGACAGCGGTGTTTTTTCTAAAAAGGAAGTCGATTTTGGCTCACGCCTGCTGGTCGAATCTTTTGAAGAGCCTGAAGTTGAGGGCAGCTTTTTAGATGTAGGCTGCGGCTATGGCCCGATTGGATTATCGCTGGCTAGTGACTTTAAAGACCGGACCATCCACATGATTGATGTTAATGAAAGAGCCGTAGAGTTATCAAATGAAAATGCAGAACAAAACGGGATAACAAACGTTGAGATTTACCAAAGCGATTTGTTTTCAAACGTAGACTCTGCTCAAACATTTGCTTCTATTCTTACAAATCCCCCAATCCGAGCCGGAAAAAAAGTTGTCCATGCTATCTTTGAGAAAAGCGCTGAACACTTAAAAGCTTCAGGTGAATTGTGGATCGTCATACAGAAAAAACAAGGTGCGCCTTCTGCCATTGAAAAGCTTGAGGAACTGTTCGAAGAAGTTTCTGTCGTTCAAAAAAAGAAAGGCTATTATATCATAAAAGCAAAAAAAGTTTGACTCGGTATTTTGGCTATGTTAATATTATAAAATGCCAATGTATATATTTAGATTGATATGATGAAATGTCAATATCTATGTATAAATTATACAAGTATGGAAATGCTAATAAAATCGGTATTTGTTTTTGGATGTGGTTTTCTTAATTAGAAACCCTTTTTTCTTTTGTCTTGTAAAAGTGTTTTCTTTCTTTGAAAGAGATGCTTATTACACATATAATACGCATGATTTGAGGGGTGAATCAGTTGACAGGTCAACTAGTTCAGTATGGACGACACCGCCAGCGCAGAAGCTATGCTCGCATTAGCGAAGTGTTAGAATTACCAAATCTCATTGAAATTCAAACCTCTTCTTATCAGTGGTTTCTTGATGAGGGTCTTAGAGAGATGTTTCAAGACATATCGCCAATTGAGGATTTCACTGGTAACCTCTCTCTTGAGTTCATTGATTACAGTTTAGGGGAGCCTAAATATCCAGTAGAGGAATCAAAAGAACGTGATGTGACTTACTCAGCTCCGCTAAGAGTGAAGGTTCGTTTAATTAACAAAGAAACTGGAGAGGTAAAAGACCAAGATGTCTTCATGGGTGATTTCCCTATTATGACAGATACAGGTACTTTTATCATAAACGGTGCGGAACGCGTTATCGTTTCCCAGCTTGTTCGGTCTCCAAGTGTATATTTCAGTGGTAAAGTAGACAAAAACGGTAAAAAAGGTTTTACCGCAACTGTCATTCCAAACCGTGGCGCATGGTTAGAATACGAAACTGATGCGAAAGATGTTGTTTATGTACGCATTGATCGCACACGTAAGTTGCCGGTTACGGTTCTTTTGCGTGCTCTCGGCTTCGGCTCCGATCAAGAGATTCTTGATCTCGTAGGAGAAAACGAATACCTGCGAAATACGCTTGATAAAGATAACACAGAAAACAGCGATAAAGCGCTGCTTGAAATCTACGAGCGCCTCCGTCCTGGAGAGCCGCCTACAGTGGAAAATGCGAAGAGCTTGCTTGATTCTCGTTTCTTTGATCCGAAACGATACGATCTTGCCAATGTAGGACGCTATAAAATTAATAAAAAGCTTCATATTAAAAATCGCCTCTTTAATCAGAGACTTGCTGAAACGCTTGTTGATCCTGAAACAGGAGAAATCCTGGCTGAAAAAGGTCAGATTCTTGATAGAAGAACACTTGATAAAGTACTGCCATACTTAGAAAACGGAATCGGCTTCAGAAAGCTGTATCCGAACGGCGGTGTTGTTGAGGACGAAGTAACGCTTCAATCCATTAAAATCTTTGCTCCTACTGATCAAGAAGGAGAACAGGTTATTAATGTCATCGGCAATGCTTACGTTGAAGAAGAGATTAAAAACATTACACCTGCTGATATTATTTCTTCTATCAGCTACTTCTTCAACTTGCTGCACGGAGTAGGCGACACAGATGATATTGACCATCTTGGAAACCGCCGTTTACGTTCTGTAGGTGAACTTCTCCAGAACCAATTCCGTATCGGTTTAAGCCGTATGGAGCGTGTGGTTCGTGAGAGAATGTCAATTCAAGATACGAATACAATTACACCTCAGCAGCTGATCAATATTCGTCCTGTTATTGCGTCCATTAAAGAGTTCTTTGGAAGCTCTCAGCTTTCTCAATTCATGGACCAGACGAACCCGCTTGCTGAATTAACACATAAGCGCCGTCTGTCGGCTCTTGGACCGGGCGGATTGACACGTGAGCGTGCCGGAATGGAAGTGCGTGACGTTCACTACTCCCACTATGGCCGTATGTGTCCGATTGAAACGCCTGAGGGACCGAACATCGGTTTGATCAACTCACTATCATCATATGCAAAAGTAAACCGTTTTGGCTTTATTGAAACGCCATATCGCCGCGTTGATCCTGAAACAGGAAAAGTGACGCCAAGAATCGATTACTTAACTGCTGATGAAGAAGATAACTACGTTGTCGCTCAGGCAAATGCACGACTCGATGACGAAGGTGCGTTTGTTGACGACAGCATTGTAGCCCGTTTCCGTGGAGAGAACACCGTTGTTCCTAGAAACCGTGTTGATTACATGGATGTATCGCCTAAGCAGGTAGTTTCTGCTGCGACAGCATGTATCCCGTTCCTAGAAAACGATGACTCGAACCGTGCCCTAATGGGAGCGAACATGCAGCGTCAGGCTGTGCCTTTGATGCAGCCGGAAGCGCCATTTGTAGGAACTGGTATGGAATACGTATCAGGTAAAGACTCTGGTGCCGCTGTTATTTGTAAACACCCTGGTATCGTTGAACGTGTAGAAGCGAAAAACGTTTGGGTTCGCCGCTATGAAGATGTAGACGGTCAAAAAGTAAAAGGAAATCTGGATAAATACAGCTTGCTGAAATTTGTCCGCTCTAACCAAGGTACTTGCTACAACCAGCGTCCGATCGTAAGTGTCGGCGATGAAGTGGTAAAAGGAGAAATCCTTGCTGACGGTCCTTCTATGGAGCTTGGTGAACTTGCGCTTGGCCGTAACGTAATGGTCGGCTTTATGACATGGGATGGCTACAACTATGAGGATGCCATCATCATGAGTGAACGTCTTGTGAAAGATGATGTTTATACATCTATTCACATTGAAGAATATGAATCAGAAGCACGTGATACAAAACTTGGGCCTGAAGAAATCACTCGCGATATTCCAAACGTCGGTGAAGATGCGCTTCGCAATCTTGATGACCGTGGAATTATCCGTATCGGGGCAGAAGTAAAAGACGGAGATCTTCTTGTTGGTAAAGTAACGCCTAAGGGTGTAACAGAACTTACTGCAGAAGAGCGCCTTCTTCACGCCATCTTTGGTGAAAAAGCCCGCGAGGTTCGTGATACTTCTCTTCGTGTGCCTCACGGCGGCGGCGGAATTATTCACGATGTTAAAGTCTTCAACCGTGAGGACGGAGACGAACTTCCTCCAGGTGTAAACCAGTTAGTGCGCGTATATATCGTTCAGAAACGTAAAATTTCTGAAGGGGATAAAATGGCCGGTCGTCACGGTAACAAAGGTGTTATCTCTAAGATTCTTCCTGAAGAAGATATGCCTTATCTTCCTGACGGCACACCAATTGATATCATGCTTAACCCGCTGGGCGTACCATCTCGTATGAACATCGGGCAGGTATTAGAGCTTCACATGGGTATGGCCGCTCGTTACCTCGGCATCCACATTGCGTCACCGGTATTTGACGGAGCGCGTGAAGAGGATGTTTGGGAAACACTTGAAGAAGCCGGAATGTCTCGTGACGCTAAAACTGTTCTTTACGACGGACGTACCGGAGAGCCGTTTGATAACCGTGTATCTGTCGGTATCATGTACATGATTAAACTGGCTCACATGGTTGACGATAAACTTCATGCACGCTCTACAGGTCCTTACTCACTTGTTACGCAGCAGCCTCTTGGCGGTAAAGCTCAATTTGGCGGACAGCGTTTTGGTGAGATGGAGGTTTGGGCACTTGAAGCTTACGGTGCAGCGTACACTCTTCAAGAGATTCTGACTGTTAAGTCTGATGACGTGGTTGGACGTGTGAAAACATACGAAGCCATCGTTAAAGGCGACAACGTTCCTGAACCTGGTGTTCCGGAATCATTCAAAGTATTAATTAAAGAACTTCAAAGTTTAGGTATGGATGTGAAAATCCTTTCTAGCGATGAAGAAGAAATAGAAATGAGAGATTTAGAAGACGAAGAAGATGCAAAACAAGCTGACGGCCTGGCGTTATCAGGTGATGAAGAGCCGGAAGAAACAGCATCTGCAGACGTTGAACGCGATGTAGTAACAAAAGAATAATCTCTAGTTATAAAGGCAAGTGACATCGGTTAATCCGAAGATAAAAAGGGAGGTAGGCCCCTTGCTAGATGTGAACAATTTTGAGTATATGAACATCGGTCTTGCTTCACCGGATAAAATCCGTTCATGGTCTTTTGGTGAAGTGAAAAAGCCTGAAACGATAAACTATCGTACGTTAAAACCTGAAAAGGACGGTCTATTCTGCGAACGCATTTTCGGACCGACTAAGGACTGGGAATGTCATTGCGGGAAGTACAAGCGAGTTCGTTATAAAGGCGTAGTTTGTGACCGCTGCGGAGTTGAAGTAACACGGGCTAAAGTCCGTCGTGAGAGAATGGGGCACATTGAACTGGCTGCCCCAGTTTCCCACATTTGGTATTTCAAAGGTATTCCAAGCCGTATGGGTCTTGTGTTGGATATGTCGCCTCGTGCATTGGAAGAAGTTATTTACTTTGCTTCTTATGTTGTAACTGATCCGGCAAATACACCGCTTGAAAAGAAACAGCTTCTATCAGAAAAGGAATACCGTGCGTATCTTGATAAGTACGGCAATAAGTTCCAAGCATCTATGGGTGCTGAAGCGATTCATAAACTTCTTCAAGATATCGATCTTGTAAAAGAAGTTGATATGTTAAAAGAAGAGCTGAAAACATCTCAAGGACAGCGTCGTACTCGTGCGATCAAACGCCTTGAAGTGCTAGAAGCCTTCCGTAACTCAGGAAACAAGCCTTCTTGGATGATCCTAGATGTGCTTCCTGTTATTCCTCCTGAGCTCAGACCGATGGTTCAGCTTGATGGCGGACGTTTTGCGACTTCTGATTTGAACGACCTTTATCGTCGTGTCATCAACCGTAACAATCGTTTGAAACGCCTTTTAGACCTTGGTGCGCCTAGCATTATCGTTCAAAACGAAAAGCGTATGCTTCAAGAGGCTGTCGATGCTTTAATTGACAACGGCCGTCGCGGACGCCCTGTAACAGGTCCTGGTAACAGACCATTAAAATCTCTTTCTCATATGCTGAAAGGGAAGCAAGGACGTTTCCGTCAAAACCTTCTTGGTAAACGTGTCGATTACTCCGGACGTTCTGTAATCGTCGTTGGTCCTCATTTGAAAATGTACCAATGCGGATTACCGAAGGAAATGGCGCTCGAACTTTTCAAACCTTTCGTTATGAAAGAGCTTGTTGAAAAGGGTCTTGCTCACAACATTAAGAGTGCGAAACGTAAAATTGAGCGCGTACAGCCTGAAGTATGGGATGTACTAGAATCAGTTATCAAGGAGCATCCGGTACTTCTGAACCGTGCCCCTACGCTTCACAGATTAGGTATCCAAGCGTTTGAACCAACACTTGTTGAAGGACGCGCAATCCGTCTTCACCCGCTCGTATGTACAGCTTATAACGCTGACTTTGACGGTGACCAAATGGCGGTTCACGTACCATTATCTGCAGAAGCTCAAGCTGAAGCACGCATCTTGATGCTTGCCGCTCAAAACATCTTGAACCCTAAAGATGGTAAACCGGTTGTAACACCGTCTCAGGATATGGTACTGGGTAACTATTACCTGACTCTAGAGCGTGCCGGTGCTGTCGGTGAAGGTATGGTCTTCAAGAATACGGATGAAGCGCTTCTTGCTTATCAAAACGGATATGTTCATCTTCATACGAGAGTGGCTGTTGCAGCGAACTCCCTTAAGAACGTGACATTTACCGAAGAGCAGCGCTCAAAATTGTTAATTACAACTGTCGGTAAACTGGTCTTCAATGAAATTCTTCCAGAATCATTCCCTTACATGAATGAACCAACGAAGAGCAACATTGAAGAGAAAACACCGGACCGTTTCTTCTTAGAAAAAGGTGCCGATGTAAAAGCTGCCATCGCACAGCAGCCAATCAATGCACCGTTTAAAAAAGGTATTCTGGGTAAAATCATCGCGGAAATCTTTAAACGATTCCACATTACGGAAACGTCTAAAATGCTAGACCGCATGAAAAACCTAGGTTTCAGATATTCAACAAAAGCTGGTATTACAGTTGGGGTTTCTGACATCGTCGTTCTCGATGATAAACAAGAAATTCTTGAAGAAGCACAAGGCAAAGTTGATAACGTTATGAAGCAGTTCCGCCGCGGTCTGATCACTGAAGAAGAACGCTATGAGAGAGTCATCTCTATCTGGAGTTCTGCAAAAGATGTTATCCAAGGCAAACTGATGAAATCACTTGATGAGCTCAACCCGATCTACATGATGAGTGACTCTGGTGCCCGTGGTAACGCGTCTAACTTTACTCAGCTTGCCGGAATGCGCGGCCTGATGGCCAACCCGGCTGGACGTATCATTGAGTTACCAATCAAATCTAGTTTCCGTGAAGGTCTGACAGTATTGGAGTACTTTATCTCCACTCACGGTGCGCGTAAAGGTCTTGCCGATACCGCCCTTAAAACTGCTGACTCAGGTTACCTTACACGCCGTCTTGTTGACGTTGCACAGGATGTTATCATCCGTGAAACTGATTGTGGAACTGACCGAGGCATCCTTGCTCAACCGCTTAGAGAAGGCACTGAAATCATTGAGCGCTTAGAAGAACGCTTAATCGGCCGTTTTGCAAGAAAACAAGTGAAACATCCTGAAACAGGTGAAGTGCTTGTAAACGAAAACGAACTGATTGATGAGGATAAAGCGATTGAAATCGTAGAAGCCGGCATTGAAGAAGTGTGGATCCGTTCTGCCTTCACATGTAATACGCCTCATGGTGTATGTAAACGATGCTATGGCCGAAACCTTGCGACTGGTACCGATGTAGAAGTCGGTGAAGCAGTCGGCATCATCGCTGCCCAATCAATCGGTGAGCCTGGTACACAGTTAACAATGCGTACATTCCATACAGGCGGGGTTGCAGGAGACGATATCACACAAGGTCTTCCGCGTATCCAAGAGCTTTTCGAAGCGCGTAATCCAAAAGGTCAGGCAACAATTACCGAAATCGACGGTACAGTCGTTGAAATCAATGAAGTTCGCGACAAACAGCAGGAAATTGTGGTTCAAGGCGCAGTTGAAACACGCTCTTATACGGCACCATATAACTCCCGCTTAAAAGTAGCGGAAGGAGATAAAATTACTCGCGGCCAAGTGCTGACAGAAGGTTCAATCGATCCGAAAGAACTTCTTAAAGTGACTGACCTGACTACTGTTCAAGAGTATCTTCTTCATGAGGTTCAAAAGGTTTACCGTATGCAGGGTGTTGAAATCGGCGATAAACACGTAGAAGTAATGGTTCGCCAAATGCTTCGTAAAGTACGTGTGATTGATGCCGGTGATACTGATGTGCTTCCTGGCTCATTACTTGATATTCACCAATTTACTGAAGCGAACAAAAAGGTATTGCTGGAAGGCAAACGTCCTGCTACAGGCCGTCCTGTCTTACTCGGTATTACCAAAGCTTCTCTTGAAACTGATTCATTCTTATCTGCTGCTTCCTTCCAGGAGACAACACGTGTCCTTACAGACGCAGCGATCAAAGGTAAGCGTGATGAACTTCTCGGCCTGAAAGAGAATGTTATCATCGGTAAGCTTGTTCCGGCTGGTACTGGAATGATGAAATACCGAAAAGCAAAACCTGTTTCAAATGTTCAATCGACTGAGGACATGGTTCCGGTTGAATAACTGATATTATGCTGCTGAAAGACTGTAAAACAGTCTTTCAGCAGTCATATTTAAATAAAAAAATCATTCTATGAGAAGATAGAAACTAAAAAATGTCATACCTTGTTGACATTCGTCTCCTAGAATGATAATATAACCAAGGTGCTCGAAATAAACCTGTTACTTTGGAGGATATGTTTATGTCTTATGATAAAGTATCACAGGCCAAATCAATTATTATTGGTACGAAGCAAACAGTGAAAGCTCTAAAACGAGGTTCAGTAAAGGAAGTAGTCGTTGCAATAGACGCAGATCCTATTCTTACGTCAAGTGTAATTACACTAGCGAAAGATCAAGGGATTGCTGTCTCAATGGTTGAATCCATGAAAAAGCTCGGCAAAGCCTGCGGAATTGAAGTAGGAGCAGCAGCTGTTGCCATTATGTTATAACGTACTTTTTGTTTTTGCGTGAGATTTATTCTTGTGTAAAGACATTGTTTTTTGCCTATTGATGAACCACCTGGGTATGTGGGTTATAAAACGTAATGAAGGGAGGAACAAAACATGCCTACAATTAATCAGCTAATTCGCAAAGGACGCGTGAGTAAAGTAGAAAACTCAAAGTCTCCTGCACTTAACAAAGGATACAACAGCTTTAAAAAAGAGCACACTAATGTATCTTCTCCACAAAAACGCGGGGTATGTACTCGTGTTGGTACAATGACACCGAAAAAACCGAACTCAGCACTTCGTAAATATGCTCGTGTTCGTTTAACTAACGGAATTGAGGTTACTGCCTACATTCCTGGTATCGGTCACAACCTGCAAGAGCACAGTGTTGTACTTATCCGCGGCGGACGTGTAAAAGACTTACCAGGGGTACGTTACCACATCGTTCGTGGTGCGCTTGACACTGCTGGAGTTGAAAACCGTGCGCAAGGCCGTTCTAAATACGGTACGAAACGTCCTAAAGCAAAATAATAAACGAATAAACGTATAATTTGAGAAGGGAGGATATTCAGATGCCACGTAAAGGTCCTGTAGCAAAAAGAGACGTTTTACCTGATCCGATTTACAACTCTAAGCTTGTATCTCGTCTAATCAACAAAATGATGATCGACGGTAAAAAAGGTAAGTCTCAAACAATCCTATACAAGTCATTCGATATCATTAAAGAACGTACTGGCAATGATGCAATGGAGGTTTTCGAACAAGCATTGAAAAACATCATGCCTGTACTTGAAGTAAAAGCACGCCGTGTAGGTGGTGCGAACTACCAAGTTCCTGTAGAAGTTCGTCCTGAACGTCGTACTACTCTTGGACTTCGCTGGTTAGTTAACTACGCTCGTCTTCGCGGAGAAAAAACGATGGAAGAGCGTTTAGCTAACGAAATCCTTGACGCAGCTAACAACACTGGTGCTGCTGTTAAGAAACGTGAAGATACGCATAAGATGGCTGAAGCAAACAAAGCATTTGCTCACTATCGTTGGTAGGATTTATATACTAAAAAACACAATTTCCCAATAAGGAAGGAGAAATTACCCAATGGCAAGAGAGTTCTCCTTAGACAAAACTCGTAATATCGGGATCATGGCTCACATTGATGCCGGTAAAACGACTACTACAGAACGTATCTTGTTCTATACTGGTCGTATCCACAAAATTGGTGAAACTCATGAAGGAGCTTCACAAATGGACTGGATGGAGCAGGAACAAGAGCGTGGTATCACAATCACTTCCGCTGCGACAACTGCACAGTGGAAAGGATACCGCGTAAACATCATCGATACTCCAGGACACGTAGACTTCACAGTTGAAGTTGAACGTTCTCTTCGTGTACTTGATGGTGCTGTTGCTGTACTTGACGCACAGTCTGGCGTTGAGCCTCAAACAGAAACTGTTTGGCGTCAAGCAACAACTTACGGAGTACCGCGTATCGTTTTCGTTAACAAAATGGACAAAATCGGTGCAGACTTCCTTTACTCTGTAGGAACTTTAAGAGATCGTCTTCAAGCTAACGCTCATGCAATTCAATTGCCGATCGGTGCTGAAGACAACTTCGAAGGTATCATTGATCTAGTAGAAAACGTTGCGTATTTCTACGAAGATGACCTTGGAACTCGTTCTGACGCGAAAGAAATCCCTGAAGAGTACAAAGAGCAAGCTGAAGAGCTTCGCAACAGCCTCATTGAAGCTGTATGTGAGCTTGATGAAGAGCTTATGGACAAATACCTTGAGGGTGAAGAAATCACTATCGACGAGTTAAAAGCAGGTATCCGTAAAGGTACATTAAATGTTGAATTCTACCCTGTTCTTGTTGGTTCTGCCTTCAAAAACAAAGGTGTTCAATTAGTACTTGATGCTGTTCTTGACTACCTTCCTGCACCAACAGACGTTGCTGCAATCAAAGGTATACGTCCTGATACAAATGAAGAGATTGAGCGTCATTCTTCTGATGAAGAGCCATTCTCTGCACTAGCATTTAAAGTTATGACTGACCCTTACGTTGGTAAGCTGACGTTCTTCCGTGTGTACTCTGGAACACTTGATTCTGGTTCATACGTGAAAAACTCAACTAAAGGTAAACGTGAGCGTGTTGGACGTATCCTTCAAATGCACGCCAACAGCCGTGAAGAAATCTCTACTGTATATGCAGGAGATATCGCAGCTGCTGTAGGTCTAAAAGATACTTCTACTGGAGATACTCTATGTGACGAAAAGGATCTAGTTATCCTTGAATCAATGGAATTCCCAGAACCAGTTATCGACGTTGCAATTGAGCCTAAATCAAAAGCTGACCAAGATAAAATGGGTATCGCTTTAGCAAAACTTGCTGAAGAGGATCCAACTTTCCGTACTCAAACAAACCCGGAAACTGGTCAGACAATCATCTCTGGTATGGGTGAGCTTCACCTTGATATCATTGTTGATCGTATGAAGCGTGAATTCAAAGTAGAAGCTAACGTTGGTGCTCCTCAAGTTGCGTACCGTGAAACATTCCGTTCCGGTGCAAAAGTTGAAGGTAAATTCGTACGTCAGTCTGGTGGACGCGGTCAGTTCGGTCACGTTTGGATTGAATTCGAACCAAACGAAGAAGGCGCTGGCTTTGAATTCGAAAATGCGATTGTCGGTGGGGTTGTTCCTCGTGAATACATCCCAGCTGTTCAAGCAGGTCTAGAAGATTCACTTGAAAATGGTGTATTAGCTGGATTCCCGCTTATCGACATTAAAGCAAAACTTTTTGATGGATCTTACCATGATGTTGACTCAAACGAAATGGCGTTTAAAGTTGCTGCCTCTATGGCATTGAAAAATGCAGTCAGCAAATGTAACCCAGTTCTTCTTGAACCAATCATGAAAGTAGAAGTGGTTATTCCTGAAGAATACATGGGAGACATCATGGGTGATGTTACTTCTCGTCGCGGACGCGTAGAAGGTATGGAAGCTCGCGGTAACGCGCAAGTTGTTCGTGCGATGGTTCCTCTTGCTGAAATGTTCGGTTACGCTACTGCCCTTCGTTCTAACACGCAAGGTCGCGGTACGTTCACTATGCACATGGATCACTACGAAGAAGTGCCGAAGAGCATTGCTGAAGAAATTATCAAAAAAAATAAAGGCGAATAATTGATTTTGCCTCTTAACTCAAGTATAACTACTATTGTAAGATGAGGAAGTGAAAGCTTTCTTTCACTTCCTATCACTCTATACATTACTAATTAAAAGCTCTTAAGGAGGATTTTAGAATGGCTAAAGAAAAATTCGACCGTTCCAAATCACATGCCAATATCGGTACAATTGGACACGTTGACCATGGTAAAACAACTTTAACTGCTGCTATCACAACAGTACTTCATAAGAAATCTGGTAAAGGTACAGCTATGGCGTACGATCAAATTGATGGTGCACCAGAAGAACGTGAGCGCGGTATCACAATCTCTACTGCACACGTTGAGTATGAAACTGAAACTCGTCACTATGCACACGTTGACTGCCCAGGACACGCTGACTATGTTAAAAA
The DNA here is from genome assembly GCF_037964945.1 of Bacillus sp. FSL K6-1003. Taxonomy (NCBI): domain Bacteria; kingdom Bacillati; phylum Bacillota; class Bacilli; order Caryophanales; family Bacillaceae; genus Bacillus; species Bacillus sp. FSL K6-1003. Next base: position 132,739 of record NZ_CP150176.1, read on the forward strand.
CATGATCACTGGTGCTGCGCAAATGGACGGAGCTATCCTAGTAGTATCTGCTGCTGATGGCCCAATGCCACAAACTCGTGAGCACATCCTTCTTTCTAAAAACGTTGGTGTACCATACATCGTTGTATTCTTAAACAAATGCGACATGGTAGACGACGAAGAGCTTCTTGAACTAGTTGAAATGGAAGTTCGCGATCTTCTTAGCGAATATGACTTCCCTGGTGATGATGTACCAGTTATCAAAGGTTCTGCTCTTAAAGCTCTTGAAGGAGATGCTGAGTACGAAGCTAAAATCTTCGAACTTATGGATGCAGTTGATGAGTACATCCCAACTCCAGAACGTGACACTGAAAAACCATTCATGATGCCAGTTGAGGACGTATTCTCAATCACTGGTCGTGGAACAGTTGCTACTGGACGTGTAGAACGCGGACAAGTTAAAGTCGGTGACGAAGTTGAAATCATCGGTCTTCAAGAAGAAAACAGCAAAACAACTGTTACTGGTGTTGAAATGTTCCGTAAGCTTCTTGATTACGCTGAAGCTGGAGACAACATTGGAGCCCTTCTTCGCGGTGTAGCTCGTGAAGATATCCAACGTGGTCAAGTACTTGCTAAACCAGGTACAATCACTCCACACAGCAAATTCAAAGCTGAAGTTTACGTTCTTTCTAAAGAAGAGGGTGGACGTCATACTCCATTCTTCTCTAACTACCGTCCTCAGTTCTACTTCCGTACAACTGACGTAACTGGTATCATCCATCTTCCAGAAGGCGTAGAAATGGTTATGCCTGGAGATAACACTGAAATGAACGTTGAGCTTATCTCTACAATCGCTATCGAAGAAGGAACTCGTTTCTCTATTCGTGAAGGCGGACGTACTGTTGGTTCAGGCGTTGTTTCTACAATCACTGAGTAATAGTATATTGAAAACGAGGCCCTTTGGGTCTCGTTTTTTTTGTTTTATAATAAAGGTTTATCCTATTTGAGGAGCTATGGGTTATGAGTGAAAACACATCAATTTCTTTCATGAAAGAACTGAGAATCGATAATACGAAGCAAATGCTCATGATCAATGGAAATGATATATCGAACCCATTGCTGCTTTTTTTACATGGTGGACCCGGAGCATCCCAAATCGGATTTATCAGGAACTTTCAAAGGGAACTGGAACAGCACTTTACAGTTGTAAATTGGGACCAAAGGGGTTCAGGTCTTTCCTATACTAAACAAATTCCACAAAGTTCAATGACAATCAGTCAAATCATTAAAGACACGATTCAAGTTACTGAATGGCTCTTAGATCATTTTTCAAAAACAAAAGTGTACCTTGCAGGACACTCCTGGGGTTCGCTGCTGGCTCTTCATGTACTGCAAGAGAGGCCGGATCTTTTTCACGCTTACTATGGAATCAGTCAGGTCACTAATACTAAGCTAGAAGAAAAAATGGCCTATCATTCTGTATGCAAGACAAATCGCTTTCTATCATTAACCTTAGGTTTACTTGGCCCGCCACCTTGGAATAAGAAGATTCATCATTTCATCTTTCGAGTCTGCATTGAATTGAGCAGGGGAGGATTCACTCATCATCGCCGACACATTCTTACAGTATTGTGTCAGTTGCTTGCTGGCAATGAGTATGGATTAAAAAACATCTTTCGTTTCATCAGGGGACATCGTTTCAGTGCGAAGAATTTATCTGATGATTTACATCGTTTTGATGCTTTTAAATCAGTTTCTTCTATTAAAGTACCGTGTTTCTTCATTTCAGGCAGTCATGATTTGATCGTTCCTGCTGAAATATCGAAACAGTATTATCGATTTGTTGATGCTCCTGAAAAGCACTGGCATTATTTTAAAAACTCCGCCCACACGCCGCATATCGAGGAGCCTTCATTATTTGCCAATACTCTGAGTAAACACGCAGTGTACCACTTAAAATAGAAGAAAATTCCCTTATTCACTCGCTTCTTGATAAATAAGAAAAACACATGTATAATACTAAAAGTGTGCAAATCATGCATATTCTAAATAAGTCTTGCAACATACGTCTATTTTCTGTATAATGGTGTATGTTGGTCTTTGACTGCGATGAAGTGAGAGGTTGCTGACACACCCGGCCGCTTTGCCATGGCAAGGTGTTCAGGTTTTTCTCACGGAGAACTGTCTAACGTGAAGTAGGCGAAAAGGAGGGAAAATAATGGCAAAACAAAAAATTCGTATTCGTTTGAAAGCATATGATCATAGAATCCTTGATCAATCTGCAGAGAAGATTGTTGAAACGGCAAAACGTTCTGGTGCCAGCGTATCTGGTCCGATTCCGTTGCCAACTGAAAAATCAGTTTACACAATCCTGCGTGCGGTGCACAAATACAAAGATTCTCGTGAGCAATTTGAAATGCGTACACATAAACGTTTAATCGACATTGTGAACCCAACACCACAAACTGTTGATGCACTCATGCGATTAGACTTACCATCTGGTGTCGATATTGAAATTAAACTTTAATTCTAAAATATAGAATGATCTTAATAGGAGGTGTGACGAATGACCAAAGGAATCTTAGGAAGAAAAATTGGTATGACGCAAGTATTCGCTGAAAATGGTGATCTTATTCCGGTAACTGTTATTGAGGCTGCTCCGAACGTTGTTCTTCAAAAGAAATCAGCTGAAAACGATGGCTACGAAGCAATCCAGCTTGGTTTTGACGACAAGCGTGAAAAGCTTTCTAACAAACCTGAAAAAGGACACGTTGCAAAAGCGGAAACTGCTCCTAAGCGCTTCGTAAAAGAATTACGCGGAGTGGAAATGGATGCGTATGAAGTTGGTCAGGAAGTCAAGGTTGAAATTTTCTCTGCTGGAGAAATTGTAGATGTAACAGGAGTATCTAAAGGTAAAGGTTTCCAAGGTGCAATCAAGCGCCACGGACAATCTCGCGGACCTATGTCTCACGGTTCACGCTACCACCGTCGTCCTGGTTCAATGGGACCTGTAGATCCTAACCGTGTATTCAAAGGTAAATTATTACCTGGACGTATGGGCGGAGAGCAAATCACTGTTCAAAACCTTGAAATCGTAAAAGTTGATGCAGAACGCAATCTTCTTTTGATCAAAGGTAACGTACCTGGTCCGAAAAAATCTTTAATCACTGTTAAAAGTGCTGTTAAATCTAAATAACTCTCTTAGGAAAGGAGGAAATTGATCATGCCAAAAGTAGCATTATACAACCAAAACGGTTCTACTGCTGGTGACATCGAATTAAACGCTTCTGTATTTGGAATTGAGCCAAATGAAAGTGTTGTATTCGACGCTATTCTTATGCAAAGAGCTTCCTTACGTCAAGGATCTCATAAAGTAAAAAATCGTTCTGAAGTACGCGGCGGAGGTCGTAAACCATGGCGTCAAAAAGGTACTGGACGTGCCCGTCAAGGTTCTATCCGTTCACCGCAATGGCGCGGAGGTGGTGTCGTATTCGGCCCAACACCACGCAGCTATTCTTATAAATTACCTAAAAAAGTTCGCCGCTTGGCAATCAAATCAGTATTGTCTTCTAAAGTGAACGACAACAATATCATCGTTCTTGAAGATCTTACTCTTGATACGGCTAAAACAAAAGAAATGGCAGCTATCCTTAAAGGGTTATCTGTTGAGAAAAAAGCTTTAATCGTAACTGCGGATGCTAACGAAGCAGTAGCTTTATCTGCTCGCAACATTCCTGGAGTTACTGTAGTTGAAGCGAACGGAATCAACGTTTTAGACGTTGTCAACCACGAGAAGCTTCTGATTACAAAAGCAGCGGTTGAAAAAGTAGAGGAGGTGCTTGCATAATGAAAGATCCTCGTGATGTTCTAAAGCGCCCCGTCATTACTGAACGTTCGGCTGATTTAATGGCTGAAAAGAAATATACTTTTGAAGTTGATGTAAGAGCTAACAAAACAGAAGTGAAAGACGCGGTTGAAAGCATCTTTGGTGTGAAAGTTGACAAAGTCAACATCATGAACTACAAAGGTAAATCAAAACGTGTCGGACGCTACACTGGTATGACTAGCCGTCGCAGAAAAGCGATCGTGAAACTTACTGCAGACAGCAAAGAAATCGAAATTTTTGAAGCTTAATTATCTGTAAAAAGAAGGAGGGAAATTCAAAATGGCGATTAAAAAGTATAAACCGACCTCTAATGGACGTCGTGGCATGACAACTTCAGATTTTGCTGAAATCACGACTGACAAGCCGGAAAAATCCTTGCTTGCTCCCCTTCACAAAAAAGGCGGACGTAACAACCAAGGTAAATTGACTGTACGTCACCAAGGTGGCGGACATAAACGCCAATACCGTGTTATCGATTTTAAACGCGATAAAGATGGTATACCTGGACGCGTTGCTACAGTTGAATACGATCCAAACCGTTCAGCTAACATCGCTCTAGTCAACTATGCAGACGGAGAAAAACGTTACATTCTTGCTCCTAAAGGAATTCAAGTGGGTACTGAAATCATGTCAGGTCCAGAAGCTGACATCAAAGTAGGTAATGCACTACCACTTATCAACATCCCTGTTGGTACAGTTGTGCATAACATTGAATTAAAACCTGGTAAAGGCGGACAGCTTGTACGTTCAGCTGGTACATCTGCTCAGGTTCTTGGTAAAGAAGGCAAATACGTTCTTGTACGTCTTAACTCTGGAGAAGTTCGCATGATTCTTTCTGCTTGCCGTGCTTCTATCGGTCAAGTAGGTAACGAACAGCATGAACTTATCAACATTGGTAAAGCTGGACGTTCTCGCTGGAAAGGCATCCGTCCAACAGTTCGTGGTTCTGTAATGAACCCTAACGATCACCCACACGGTGGTGGTGAAGGACGTGCGCCAATCGGACGTAAATCACCAATGTCTCCATGGGGCAAACCAACTCTTGGATTCAAGACACGTAAGAAAAAGAACAAATCTGATAAATTTATCGTACGTCGTCGTAAAAATAAATAACGGGGTTGTCTACGGTTCATATCGGACCGTAGTGCAATCACGAAGGGAGGTTCCAAAATGGCTCGCAGCTTGAAAAAAGGACCATTTGTCGATGGACACTTGATGACAAAAATCGAGAAATTAAATGAAACTGACAAGAAACAAGTCGTTAAAACTTGGTCTCGTCGTTCTACTATTTTCCCACAGTTTATTGGTCACACAATCGCAGTCTATGACGGACGTAAACACGTGCCTGTATTCATCTCTGAAGATATGGTAGGGCACAAGTTGGGTGAATTCGCTCCAACTCGTACGTACAAAGGTCATGCTAGTGATGACAAAAAAACAAGACGCTAAGAGAGGAGGCTTTTAAATGCAAGCTAAAGCTGTTGCAAGAACAGTCCGTATTGCTCCTCGTAAAGCACGTCTAGTAATGGACCTGATTCGAGGCAAGCAAGTAGGTGAAGCAGTGTCAATCTTGAACCTAACACCGAGAGCTGCTTCTCCAATTATCGAGAAAGTATTAAAATCCGCTATTGCAAATGCTGAGCATAACTACGAAATGGACGCTAATAGCCTGGTTATTACTCAAGCATTCGTTGACGAAGGCCCTACGTTAAAAAGATTCCGCCCACGTGCTATGGGACGTGCGAGCCAAATCAACAAACGTACGAGCCACATTACAATCGTTGTATCAGAAAAGAAGGAGGGATAAGTAGTGGGTCAAAAGGTAAATCCAGTCGGTCTTCGTATCGGAGTCATTCGTGATTGGGAATCTAAGTGGTACGCTGGTAAAGATTACGCTGACTTCCTGCACGAAGATTTAAGAATTCGTGAATACATTAGCAAACGACTTTCTGACGCTTCTGTTTCTAAAGTTGAAATCGAACGCGCAGCAAATCGTGTTAACATTACGATCCACACAGCTAAGCCTGGTATGGTTATCGGTAAAGGCGGTTCTGAAGTTGAAGCACTTCGTAAAGCCCTTAACAGCCTAACTGGCAAGCGTGTACACATTAACATTCTTGAAATCAAAAGAGCAGATCTTGATGCACAACTAGTTGCTGACAACATCGCTCGTCAATTAGAAAACCGTGTTTCTTTCCGCCGTGCGCAGAAGCAACAAATCCAACGCACAATGCGTGCTGGAGCACAAGGTGTGAAAACAATGGTTTCTGGTCGTCTTGGCGGTGCAGATATCGCTCGTTCTGAATACTACAGTGAAGGAACTGTTCCATTGCACACATTACGTGCGGACATTGACTATGCAACATCTGAAGCTGACACTACTTATGGTAAGCTTGGTGTGAAAGTCTGGATCTATCGTGGAGAGGTTCTTCCTACTAAGAAGAAAACTGAGGAAGGAGGAAAATAATATGTTATTACCTAAACGCGTTAAATATCGCAGAGAGCATCGCGGAAAAATGCGTGGTCGTGCGAAAGGCGGTACTGAAGTACATTTCGGTGAGTTCGGTATCCAAGCTCTAGAAGCTTCTTGGATCACTAACCGTCAAATCGAAGCTGCCCGTATTGCGATGACTCGTTACATGAAACGTGGCGGTAAAGTTTGGATCAAAATTTTCCCTTCTAAACCTTACACTGCTAAACCACTAGAGGTACGTATGGGATCCGGTAAAGGGGCTCCAGAAGGTTGGGTAGCTGTTGTAAAACCGGGCAAAGTTTTATTTGAAATTTCTGGTGTGTCTGAAGAGGTTGCTCGTGAAGCGCTTCGTCTTGCATCTCACAAATTGCCAATTAAAACGAAGTTCGTAAAACGTGAAGAAATTGGTGGTGAATCAAATGAAAGCTAATGAAATTCGTGACCTTACCACTGCTGAAATTGAACAAAAAGTAAAGTCTCTTAAAGAAGAACTTTTCAATCTTCGCTTTCAATTAGCGACAGGACAACTTGAAAATACTGCTCGCATTCGTGAAGTGCGCAAAGCTATCGCGCGCATGAAAACTGTGATTCGTGAAAGAGAAATTGCTGCTAATAAATAATCACTGAGGGGAGGTCGTGAGCATGAGCGAACGTAACCAACGCAAAGTTTACCAAGGCCGTGTTGTTTCTGACAAAATGGATAAAACCATCACTGTTGTTGTTGAAACATACAAGAAACATTCACTTTACGGTAAACGCGTAAAATACTCAAAGAAATTCAAAGCACATGATGAAAATAATCAAGCGAAAATCGGTGACATCGTAAAGATCATGGAAACTCGTCCATTGTCTGCAACTAAACGTTTCCGTCTAGTTGAAGTTGTCGAAGAAGCTGTTATTATCTAATAAAGTTCGGAATTCTTCTTTCCGAAGGGAGGTAACAAAAAATGATTCAACAAGAGACTCGTTTAAAAGTAGCTGACAACTCTGGCGCACGTGAAGTACTTACTATTAAAGTTCTTGGTGGTTCTGGTCGTAAAACAGCTAATATTGGTGATGTAATTGTTTGCACGGTTAAACAAGCAACACCAGGAGGCGTTGTCAAAAAAGGTGAAGTCGTAAAAGCTGTTATCGTTCGCACTAAAAGTGGAGCGCGCAGAAGTGACGGTTCATACATCAGCTTCGATGAGAATGCATGTGTTATCATCCGTGACGACAAGAGCCCGCGTGGAACTCGTATCTTCGGACCAGTTGCTCGTGAATTGCGTGAAAACAACTTTATGAAAATTGTTTCTCTAGCTCCAGAAGTTATCTAATGAAATAAATGCCTTACTCAAGGAGGTGCGATCAGGATGCATGTAAAAAAAGGCGATAAAGTTATGGTTATCTCTGGTAAAGATAAAGGTAAACAAGGAACAATCCTTGCTGCTTTCCCTAAAAAGGACCGCGTTTTAGTTGAAGGTGTTAACATGGTAAAGAAACACTCTAAACCAACTCAAGCTAACCCTCAAGGCGGTATTTCTAATCAAGAGGCGCCAATTCATGTATCAAACGTTATGCCGCTCGATCCTAAAACAGGTGAAGTGACTCGCGTAGGATACAAAGTGGAAGATGGCAAAAAAGTTCGTGTGGCAAAAAAATCTGGGCAAGTTCTAGATAAATAGTATTAAAGGAAGGGAGGTCTATCTCATGAACCGCCTTAAAGAAAAGTACAATAAAGAAATTGCACCTGCTTTAATGACTAAGTTCAGCTATGACTCAGTTATGCAAGTGCCTAAAATTGAAAAAATCGTAATCAACATGGGTGTTGGTGATGCTGTTCAAAACGCAAAAGCAATCGACAGTGCTGTTGAAGAATTAACGTTTATCGCAGGTCAAAAACCTGTCGTTACTCGTGCGAAGAAATCAATTGCTGGATTCCGTCTTCGTGAAGGAATGCCTATCGGTGCGAAAGTAACTCTTCGCGGAGAGCGCATGTATGATTTCCTTGATAAACTTATTTCTGTATCTTTACCGCGTGTGCGTGACTTCCGTGGGGTTTCTAAAAAATCTTTCGACGGTCGCGGTAACTACACACTTGGTATTAAAGAACAGTTAATCTTCCCTGAAATTGACTACGATAAAGTAACAAAGGTTCGCGGAATGGACATCGTTATTGTAACGACTGCTAATTCTGATGAAGAGGCTCGTGAGCTATTAACTCAAGTAGGTATGCCGTTCCAGAAATAATCAATGAAAGGGAGGCGAAATCGTGGCTAAGAAGTCAATGATTGCGAAACAACAACGTACACCAAAGTTTAAAGTACAAGAGTACACTCGCTGTGAACGCTGCGGACGTCCGCATTCAGTCATTCGTAAATTTAAACTTTGCCGTATTTGTTTCCGTGAGCTTGCATATAAAGGACAAATTCCTGGCGTGAAAAAAGCCAGCTGGTAATCCCCAAGAAAGGGAAGGAGGTAATTATATAATGGTTATGACAGATCCAATTGCAGATATGCTGACTCGTATTCGTAATGCAAACATGGTACGTCATGAGAAGCTTGAAATTCCTGCTTCTAAATTGAAAAGAGAAATTGCTGAAATTTTAAAGCGTGAAGGTTTCATTCGTGACGTTGAGTTCGTAGAAGACAGCAAACAAGGTATCATCCGCGTTTTCTTGAAATACGGACAAAACAACGAGCGCGTAATCACTGGTCTTAAAAGAATCAGCAAACCTGGTTTGCGTGTTTATGCTAAATCTAATGAAGTACCTCGTGTACTTAACGGTCTTGGAATCGCAATTCTTTCTACATCACATGGCGTTTTAACGGACAAAGAAGCCCGTGCAAAACAAGCTGGTGGAGAAGTATTAGCATACGTTTGGTAAAAAAGTTTAACATGAATGGAGGTGTTTGGTATGTCTCGTGTAGGTAAGAAGCTACTTGAGATTCCTTCTGATGTTACAGTAACGTTAAATGATAACAATACTGTAGCTGTGAAAGGACCAAAAGGAGAATTAACTCGTACGTTTCACCCTGATATGGAGATTAAAATAGAGGACAATGTGCTTACAGTCGCTCGTCCTTCTGATCAAAAAGAGCACCGTGCCCTGCATGGTACAACTCGCAGTCTGCTTGGCAACATGGTGGAGGGCGTATCTAAAGGATTTGAAAGAGGTTTGGAATTAGTCGGTGTCGGTTACCGTGCGTCTAAATCCGGAAATAAACTTGTTTTAAACGTTGGATACTCTCACCCTGTTGAGATCGTCCCTGAGGAAGGCATCGATATCGAAGTTCCTTCTCAAACGAAAGTAGTCGTTAAAGGTACAGACAAAGAACGCGTAGGAGCTATTGCTGCTAACATTCGCGCTGTCCGTTCTCCAGAGCCTTACAAAGGTAAAGGAATCCGCTACGAAGGTGAAGTTGTTCGCCGTAAAGAAGGTAAATCTGCTAAGTAAGATCGCTTAAAGTGAAGAAAGGAGTGACCTAGATGATTACGAAAACTAGCAAAAATGCTGCTCGTCTTAAAAGACACGCTCGTGTTCGCGCTAAACTTTCTGGTACTGCTGAAAGACCGCGTCTGAACGTTTTCCGTTCAAACAAGCACATTTACGCTCAAATCATCGATGATGTAAATGGTGTAACACTTGCTAGTGCATCTACTCTCGATAAAGACTTGAACGTTGAAAGCACTGGAGATACTTCAGCTGCTGCTAAAGTTGGAGAATTAGTTGCAAAACGCGCTGCTGAAAAAGGCATTTCTGACGTAGTATTTGACCGTGGCGGATACTTATACCATGGACGTGTAAAAGCTTTGGCTGATGCCGCTCGTGAAGCTGGACTTAAATTTTAATAAAAGAAGGAGGGACACATGATTATGCGTCGTATTGACCCAAGCAAATTAGAGTTAGAAGAACGCTTAGTTACGGTTAACCGCGTAGCGAAAGTTGTTAAAGGTGGTCGTCGTTTCCGCTTCGCAGCTCTAGTCGTTGTCGGTGACAAAAACGGACACGTAGGATTCGGTACTGGTAAAGCGCAAGAAGTACCAGAAGCAATCCGCAAAGCTGTTGAAGATGCGAAAAAGAATTTAATTGAAGTACCAATGGTTGGAACTACAATTCCACATGAAATCATCGGACGTTTCGGTGCAGGTAACATCTTGTTAAAACCTGCTTCTGAAGGTACTGGAGTTATCGCTGGAGGCCCTGTACGTGCGGTACTTGAGCTTGCTGGCGTAGCTGACATCCTTTCTAAGTCTCTAGGTTCTAACACACCGATCAACATGATTCGTGCAACACTTCAAGGCTTAAGTGAACTTAAGCGCGCTGAAGAGGTTGCGAAGCTTCGTGGAAAATCTGTAGAAGAACTGTTAGGATAAGGAGGGAATATTAATGGCTAAATTAGAAATTACCCTCAAACGAAGTGTAATCGGTCGCCCGGAAGATCAACGCGTTACTGTGAGAACACTTGGTTTAAAGAAAACAAACCAAACTGTTGTTCATGAAGACAACGCTGCGATTCGTGGTATGATTAATAAAGTATCTCATTTAGTTTCTGTTAAAGAACAATAAAAATAATTGATCGGATAAGGAGGTGTCCTAATGAAACTTCATGAATTAAAACCTTCAGAAGGTTCACGCAAAACGCGTAATCGCGTAGGTCGTGGTATTGGTTCTGGCAACGGTAAAACAGCTGGTAAAGGTCACAAAGGTCAAAACGCTCGTTCTGGCGGCGGTGTACGCCCAGGGTTCGAGGGGGGACAAATGCCTTTATTCCAACGTCTTCCTAAACGCGGCTTTACTAACATTAACCGTAAGGAATACGCTGTAGTCAACCTAGACAAATTGAACGGTTTTGCAGAAGGAACGGAAGTCACTCCTGAACTTCTTCTTGAGACTGGTGTTATAAGCAAACTTAATGCAGGAGTAAAGATTCTTGGCAACGGTAAATTAGAGAAAAAATTAACTGTAAAAGCCAATAAATTCTCTGCTTCTGCGAAAGAAGCTGTTGAAGCTGCTGGCGGTACAGCTGAGGTGATCTAACTTGTTTAAAACAATCTCCAACTTTATGCGTGTGAGTGATATCCGGAATAAAATCATATTCACTTTACTCATGCTTATCGTCTTTCGCATAGGTGCGTTTATTCCTGTGCCGTATGTTAACGCAGATGTGTTACAGGCACAGTCTCAAATGGGTGTATTTGATCTTCTTAATACATTTGGCGGCGGTGCGCTTTACCAATTCTCTATTTTCGCAATGGGGATTACTCCTTATATCACAGCTTCAATCATCATCCAGCTGCTTCAGATGGATGTTGTGCCGAAGTTTACAGAGTGGTCTAAGCAAGGTGAAGTTGGCCGCCGTAAATTGGCTCAGTTCACAAGATACTTTACGATTGTCCTTGGATTTATCCAAGCGCTGGGTATGTCATACGGATTTAACAATTTAGCTAACGGATTGCTAATTGAAAAATCCGGCGTATCCACATATCTGATCATCGCTTTAGTACTCACTGGCGGAACTGCCTTTTTAATGTGGCTTGGGGAACAAATCACATCTCATGGAGTAGGCAACGGAATATCGATCATTATCTTCGCGGGGATTGTATCTAGTATTCCGAAAACGGTTGGACAAATATATGAGACTCAATTTGTCGGCAGCGACGATCAGCTGTTTATTCATATTGTGAAAGTCGCTCTTCTTGTGATTGCGATTTTAGCAGTTATTGTTGGAGTTATTTTCATTCAGCAAGCCGTACGGAAAATTGCGATTCAATATGCTAAAGGCACAGGTCGTTCACCTGCTGGCGGAGGTCAGTCTACACACCTTCCATTGAAAGTGAATCCTGCCGGGGTTATTCCTGTAATCTTTGCGGTTGCGTTTTTAATAACGCCGCGTACGATCGCGTCATTCTTTGGAACAAACGATGTAACAAAGTGGATTCAAGCCAACTTTGACAATACACATCCGGTGGGTATGACTATATATGTTGCGTTAATTATTGCCTTTACGTACTTTTATGCTTTTGTCCAGGTTAATCCTGAACAAATGGCTGATAACCTTAAAAAACAGGGTGGCTATATCCCGGGGGTTCGTCCAGGGAAAATGACTCAAGATAGAATTACGAGCATTTTGTATCGACTTACGTTTGTGGGTGCTTTATTCTTAGCCGTGATTTCCATTCTTCCTATCTTTTTCATTCAATTCGCTGGATTGCCTCAAAGTGCACAAATTGGCGGAACATCTTTGTTAATTGTTGTCGGGGTAGCCTTGGAGACAATGAAACAACTAGAAAGCCAGTTGGTGAAACGAAACTACCGTGGATTTATGAAAAACTAGAGGAAATGGATTTATCCATTCCCTCTTAATTAAGAGAGGACGGGGGAAATCCGAATGAACTTAGTCTTAATGGGGCTTCCTGGTGCCGGTAAAGGTACACAGGGCGAACGAATTGTTGAGGATTATGGAATACCTCACATCTCAACAGGAGATATGTTCCGTGCTGCTATGAAAGAGGAAACATCACTCGGACTCGAAGCAAAATCTTATATTGATAAGGGAGAGCTCGTACCTGACGAAGTCACAATTGGAATTGTCAAAGAAAGACTTGGCAAAGATGATTGTGAAAGAGGTTTTCTTCTGGACGGATTTCCGCGAACAGTCGCTCAAGCCCAAGCTCTTGAAGAAATTCTTGAAGAATATGGCAAGCCGATTGATTATGTCATTAACATTAAAGTTGATAAAGATTCTTTAATGGAACGTCTGACTGGACGCAGAATTTGCAGTGTTTGCGGCACAACCTATCATTTAGTATTTAATCCGCCGAAAACGCCGGGTGTTTGTGATAAAGACGGAGGCGAACTCTATCAACGGGCAGATGATAATGAGGAAACAGTCTCTAAACGGCTTGAGGTAAACATGAAGCAGACTCAGCCTTTACTCGATTTCTATTCTGAGAAAGGTTATCTTGTAAACGTGAATGGCCAGCAGGACATTCAAGATGTTTATGCAGATGTGAAGGATCTTCTTGGAGGATTAAAAAAATGATTATCTGTAAAACCCCTCGTGAACTTGGTATCATGCGGGAAGCAGGGCGAATCGTGGCTTTGACTCATGAAGAGTTAAAAAAGCACATTAAACCAGGAATCTCGACAAAAGAATTGGATCAAATTGCCGAACGTTTTATTAAGAAGCAGGGTGCAATCCCATCTTTTAAGGGGTATAATGGGTTTCGCGGGAGCATTTGCGTATCAGTGAATGAAGAACTCGTTCACGGCATTCCTGGCAGCAGGGTGCTGCGTGACGGTGACATCATCAGTATTGATATCGGTGCTAAATTAAATGGTTATCATGGTGACTCTGCATGGACATATCCGGTAGGAACCATCAGCGATGATGATAAAAAACTTCTGGAAGTGACAGAGGAATCTTTATATAAAGGCTTGCAGGAAGCAAAACCAGGTGAACGTTTGTCGAATATTTCCCACGCAATACAAACGTATATCGAAAATGAGCAGTTTTCAGTTGTTAGGGAGTATGTCGGACATGGTGTTGGTCAAGACTTGCATGAGGACCCGCAAATCCCTCATTACGGTCCGCCCAACAAAGGACCACGGCTCAAACCTGGCATGGTTCTCGCTATTGAACCTATGGTGAACGCTGGCAGCCGCTATGTGAAAACTTTGGCTGATAACTGGACGGTTGTAACGGTAGATGGGAAAAAGTGTGCTCATTTTGAACATACAATTGCGATTACGGAAACGGGTTTTGATATACTGACAAAGGTCTAGATGATAACATCATTCCGAAAGCAGATGTTTTTCCGGCTTGATAGGGCAGAAGGTTCGGTTTAACATTGGCAGGAACGAATTCATCTTGCCATTTTCGGTGGAATTGTTGATCATCATGTACTAATAGCAGACGGAGAAAAGCGTACATTTCATTCTCCTAAGAAAAAGAATATCAATCATTTTACCCTTTATGATTGCGTATCTCCGGAAGTTCAGAACAGTATAAACGAAACAGGGCGTGTGACAAACAGAAAACTGAGATTTTCTCTTTTGAAATTTGTCAGAAAGCAAGTTACTGATTTGAAGAAGGGAGAACACTTGAATGGCGAAAGACGATGTAATTGAAGTGGAAGGTACGATAGTTGAAACATTGCCAAACGCGATGTTCAAAGTTGAACTCGAGAATGGACACACTGTTTTGGCTCACGTATCTGGTAAAATCCGCATGCACTTCATTCGCATTTTACCTGGAGACAAAGTTACGGTAGAATTATCTCCATATGACTTAACTCGTGGCAGGATTACGTACCGTTACAAATAAGCACTCCGGAAACTGAAGGAGGTTGGAAACACATGAAAGTGAGACCATCAGTTAAACCAATCTGCGAAAAATGTAAAGTTATTCGCAGAAAAGGAAAAGTAATGGTGATCTGTGAAAATCCAAAGCATAAACAAAAACAAGGATAATTTATAAGGAGGTGCCCAGAGAATGGCTCGTATTGCTGGTGTAGATATCCCACGTGACAAACGTGTTGTTATTTCTTTAACATATGTCTTCGGAATTGGCCGCACAACGGCTCAGCAAGTCTTGAAAGAGGCTGGTGTTTCAGAAGATACTCGTGTGCGTGATCTTACTGAAGAAGAACTTGGTAAAATCCGTGATGTTATTGACAAACTGAAAGTAGAAGGTGACCTTCGCCGTGAAGTTTCTCTTAACATTAAGCGTCTGATCGAAATCGGAAGCTACCGCGGAATCCGCCATCGCAGAGGTTTGCCTGTTCGCGGACAAAACTCTAAAAACAATGCGCGTACTCGTAAAGGTCCGCGTCGTACTGTAGCTAACAAGAAAAAATAAGTAAGGGAGGTACCTAAACAATGGCTGCTGCTCGTAAATCTAACACGCGTAAACGTCGCGTGAAAAAGAATATTGAGTCTGGAATTGCTCATATTCGTTCAACTTTCAATAACACGATCGTTACGATCACTGACACTCATGGTAATGCTCTTTCTTGGTCTAGTGCCGGAGCTCTAGGATTCAGAGGTTCTCGTAAATCTACTCCTTTTGCTGCGCAAATGGCTGCAGAAACAGCTGCTAAAGGTTCAATCGAACATGGACTTAAAACTCTTGAGGTTACTGTTAAAGGCCCTGGTTCAGGTCGTGAAGCTGCTATCCGTGCGCTTCAAGCTGCTGGATTAGAAGTCACTGCTATCAGAGACGTAACTCCTGTTCCTCATAACGGATGCCGTCCACCAAAACGTCGCCGCGTGTAATTTGTTTGTATAGATTTTGTGTCCCTGTCAATAATGGGTTATGATACAGTTATTTATTAAACGAATGCACCGACTCGTTGCCTGAGCACATACGGGACTAAACAATGGGGAATTTCGGATGGAATCTCATATGATTCTATTCGAGGTTTCGACGTTTTGAAGGAGGGTTTTAAGTAATGATCGAGATTGAAAAACCAAAAATCGAAACGGTTGAAATCAGCGACGATGCCAAATTTGGTAAGTTTGTCGTAGAGCCACTTGAGCGTGGATATGGTACAACTCTGGGTAACTCCTTACGTCGTATCCTCTTATCCTCACTCCCTGGTGCCGCTGTAACATCAATCCAGATAGATGGTGTACTGCACGAATTCTCGACAATTGAAGGCGTTGTGGAAGATGTTACAACGATTATCTTAAACATTAAAAAGCTTGCATTGAAAATCTACTCTGATGAAGAGAAGACGCTAGAAATTGATGTACAGGGTGATGGAACTGTAACAGCAGCTGATATTACACACGATAGTGATGTAGAGATCTTAAATCCTGATCTTCATATCGCGACTCTGGGTGAGAATGCGAGTTTCCGAGTTCGCCTTACTGCTCAAAGAGGACGTGGGTATACGCCTGCCGACGCAAACAAAAGAGACGATCAGCCTATCGGCGTGATTCCGATCGATTCAATCTATACGCCAGTTTCTCGTGTATCTTATCAAGTAGAGAACACTCGTGTAGGCCAGGTTGCAAACTATGACAAACTTACACTTGATGTTTGGACTGATGGAAGCACTGGACCAAAAGAAGCAATTGCGCTTGGTTCAAAGATTTTAACTGAACACCTTAATATATTCGTTGGTTTAACTGACGAAGCTCAGCATGCTGAAATCATGGTTGAAAAAGAAGAAGATCAAAAAGAGAAAGTTCTTGAAATGACGATTGAAGAACTAGATCTTTCTGTTCGTTCTTACAACTGCTTAAAGCGTGCGGGTATCAACACGGTTCAAGAGCTTGCGAACAAGACGGAAGAAGATATGATGAAAGTTCGTAATCTAGGACGCAAATCACTTGAAGAAGTGAAAGCGAAACTAGAAGAACTTGGACTCGGACTTCGCAAAGACGATTGACTAGTTTCCCTTGTGAACTAGGATTTTCGTGTGTTTATAATTCAGAAAAAGCATTCCAATAAAGGAGGGGACATCACATGTCATACAGAAAACTAGGACGTACGAGTGCACAGCGTAAGGCTATGCTTCGTGATCTTACAACTGATTTGATCATCAATGAAAGAATCGAAACAACTGAAACACGTGCGAAAGAACTTCGCTCTGTAGTTGAAAAAATGATCACGCTTGGCAAACGCGGTGATCTTCACGCTCGCCGTCAAGCTGCTGCATACATCCGCAACGAGGTTGCTAACGAAGAAAATAACCAAGATGCACTTCAAAAATTATTCTCTGACATTGCAACTCGTTACGAGGAGCGCCAAGGTGGATACACACGTATTATGAAGCTTGGTCCTCGCCGTGGTGACGGAGCACCAATGGCAATTATCGAATTGGTTTAATCACATATTTTTGTGTATCTAAAGAAGGGCGGGACAGTTTCTAACTGGATCTATGCCCTTTTTTTAGATACTTCAACTTTTTCAATAGAGAGACAAGCAGAGTATGAGCTGAGAGGAGGCCGGTTGTCCGTGAATCAAAATCAGTTGATATCGGTAGAGGATATCGTTTTTCGATATCGGAAAGACGCAGAAAGACGAGCACTAGATAGCGTCTCCCTGCAGGTGTATGAGGGTGAATGGCTTGCAATTGTAGGTCATAACGGTTCAGGGAAATCAACACTGGCCCGGGCATTGAATGGTTTAATCCTTCCTGAATCAGGCGACATAAAGGTTGCTGGGATTCAACTGACAGAGGAGTCAGTGTGGGAAGTGCGTAAGAAGATTGGAATGGTCTTTCAAAATCCGGATAACCAATTTGTCGGAACGACAGTTCGCGATGATGTGGCTTTTGGTTTAGAAAACAATGGTGTACCGCGGGAAGAAATGATTGAGAGAGTAGATTGGGCTGTCAAACAGGTCAACATGCAGGATTTTCTTGATCAAGAGCCGCACCATCTCTCCGGAGGCCAAAAGCAGAGAGTTGCGATAGCAGGGATTATTGCCGCACGTCCTGATATTATTATCTTAGATGAAGCAACATCCATGCTTGACCCGATCGGGCGAGAAGAAGTGCTTGAAACAGTAAGACACTTAAAAGAGCAAGGTATGGCAACTGTCATATCGATTACACATGATCTGAATGAGGCTGCAAAAGCTGACAGAATCATTGTCATGAATGGCGGTAAGAAATATGCCGAGGGTACGCCTGAAGAAATTTTCAAATTGAATAAGGAACTTGTTCGAATCGGGCTTGATTTACCCTTCTCATTCCAGCTCAGCCAGCTCTTAAGAGAAAATGGACTGGCTTTGGAAGAAAATCATTTGACTCAGGAAGGGCTGGTGAACGAGCTATGGATATTACAATCAAAGATGTAGAGCATCGCTATCAGATAAAGACGCCGTTTGAGCGCCTTGCCCTGTATGATATCAATGCATCGATTAAGGAAGGCAGCTATGTGGCCGTAATAGGGCATACAGGCTCCGGTAAATCCACTCTTCTTCAGCACCTGAATGGTCTCCTGAAGCCTACAAAGGGGCATATTTCATTAGGCAGTACTGTTATACAGGCAGGAAAAAAGAATAAAGACCTTAAAGCCCTTCGAAAAAAAGTCGGAATCGTTTTCCAATTCCCCGAACATCAATTATTCGAAGAAACAGTTCTCAAAGATATTTCATTTGGACCGATGAACTTTGGTGTAAAAAAGGAAGACGCTGAACAAAAAGCGAGAGAGATGCTGAAGCTTGTAGGTTTATCTGAAGAGCTCCTGGATAGATCACCTTTTGAATTAAGCGGAGGGCAAATGCGCAGGGTTGCAATTGCCGGGGTGCTTGCAATGGATCCTGAAGTGCTTGTTCTTGATGAACCGACAGCAGGACTGGATCCAAGAGGGCGAAAAGAGATCATGGACATGTTTTATGAGCTCCACCAACGGGGAAATCTGACGACAATTCTTGTCACCCACAGCATGGAGGATGCGGCTGCCTATGCTGATGAAATGATCGTGATGCATAAAGGAACTATCCAGGCATCAGGCAGTCCGCGAGACTTGTTCTCAAAAGGGGAAGAGATGGCCGGCTGGGGGCTGGATCTTCCGGAAACGATTAAATTCCAAAGGCAGCTGGAAGCCGCACTTGGTGTCAGATTTAAAGAGCCTCTGCTCACAATAGAAGATGCCGCTGCTGAAATCCGTGCTCTTTTTCAGGGGGAAAAGACCTTATGATGGACAGCATGATTATCGGCAAGTATGTGCCGGGTTCTTCACTTGTGCACCGGCTTGATCCACGAACAAAACTGGTTACGATCTTTTTGTTTGTCTGTATCGTTTTCCTAGCCAATAATGTGCAGACATATGCGCTGCTTGGTTTATTTACAGCAGGCGTTGTTTCCTTAACAAGGGTTCCTTTTTCCTTTTTGATGAAAGGGCTAAGGCCTATCATCTGGATTATTCTTTTTACGTTCCTGCTCCATATTTTCATGACACATGAAGGGCCGGTTATTTTTGAACTTGGCTTTTTCAAGATCTATGAGGGCGGTTTGGTACAAGGGATTTTCATTTCCCTTAGGTTCGTCTACCTGATTTTAATGACCACTCTATTAACGCTGACAACAACACCTATTGAGATTACCGATGGTATGGAACGGCTGCTCAACCCATTTAAAAAATTAAAGCTTCCTGTTCACGAGCTGGCCCTTATGATGTCGATCTCTTTGCGGTTTATCCCAACCTTGATGGAGGAGACAGATAAGATTATGAAGGCTCAGATGGCGCGAGGCGTTGATTTTACAAGTGGACCGCTTAAAGACAGAGTGAAGGCAATTGTGCCGCTGCTAGTCCCTCTCTTTGTCAGTGCGTTTAAGCGTGCTGAAGAGCTTGCGGTTGCAATGGAGGCAAGAGGCTATCAAGGCGGAGAGGGACGCACAAAATACAGAAAGCTTGTATGGACGGCAAAGGATACTTCTGTCATTGTCAGCTTGTTCATATTGGCTGCTCTGTTATTTTTCTTAAGGGCTTAGAGGTGCTTTATGAGACTGAAATGCACGATTTCTTATGACGGACATTTGTTTAATGGATACCAAGTACAGCCGGGTAAAAGGACGGTTCAGGATGAGCTTGAGAAGGCGCTGGCTGTGCTGCATAAGTCAAAAGACAGAATCCCTGTCGTTTCCTCTGGACGGACGGACAGCGGGGTTCACGCGGCTGGACAGGTGATTCATTTTGATACACCGCTCTCTATTCCGGCTGAGAGATGGCCGTATGCTTTAAATGCACTGCTTCCGGATGATATTGCAGTCAAAACGGCAGAAATTGCGGATGATGGGTTCCATGCACGATTTAGCGCAGTTAAAAAGGAATATCGCTACTTTGTATACACGGAGAAACACCCGGACGTATTTAAACGGCATTACGCTTACCATTTTTCATATCGCCTCAATGTGCAGAACATGAGAGAAGCGGCAAAGCATCTTTTAGGAACACATGATTTTACAAGCTTTTGTGCAGCTAAAACGGAAGTGCAGGACAAAGTGAGAACGATTTATGAACTCGATTGGACTGAGACTGATGACGGCCTGCAAATGCGGATCACAGGCAGCGGTTTCCTATATAATATGGTCAGAATTATTGCAGGTACTTTGCTGGATGCAGGTATTGGAAAAATTTCTCCCGATGATGTGAAATCCATGCTGGAAGCGAAGGATCGCGAAGCAGCAGGGCGTACAGCACCGGGGCATGGGCTATATTTATGGAACGTTTACTATGACAACTAAACCAGGTGTATAATATTTTCTTGACAGAGTCTGCATAAAGTTATAAGATATCATATGGTATGTATTTCAACCCCACGATAAGCCCCGGAACTTATTGTGTTGTGAAATAGAACGTAATCGAAGTTTATTGAAAATGACAGATCATTTAGGAGGGAAATTCAATGCGTACAACACCTATGGCTAACGCAAGTACTATTGAACGCAAGTGGTTAGTTGTTGATGCTGCTGGCAAGACTTTAGGCCGTCTTTCTTCAGAAGTTGCAGCTATCCTTCGCGGAAAACACAAACCAACTTACACACCACACGTTGATACTGGAGATCATGTGATCATCATCAACGCTGAAAAAATCGAGTTAACTGGTAAAAAGTTAACTGACAAAATCTACTACCGTCACACTCAACATCCAGGCGGATTAAAATCAAGAACTGCTCTTGAAATGCGTACAAACTACCCTGAGAAAATGCTTGAGCTTGCTATCAAAGGCATGCTTCCAAAAGGTTCTCTAGGTCGTCAAATGTTCAAAAAATTGAACGTATACCGTGGTTCTGAGCATCCACATGAAGCACAAAAACCTGAAGTTTACGAACTTCGCGGTTAATTAAAAAGGAGGTTACCAATTTGGCACAGGTTCAATATTACGGTACTGGCCGTCGTAAAAGTTCTGTAGCGCGTGTGCGCTTAGTTCCAGGAGAAGGTCGTATCGTCGTTAATAATCGTGAAATCAGCGAGCACATCCCATCTCCAGCTCTAATCGAAGATATCAAACAACCATTAACTTTGACTGAAACAGCTGGCACTTATGATGTTTTAGTAAACGTACATGGAGGCGGCTTATCTGGTCAAGCTGGAGCAATCCGTCATGGTATCGCTCGTGCTTTGCTTGAAGCAGATCCAGAATACCGTGCAACACTTAAACGTGCAGGTCTTCTGACTCGTGACGCTCGTATGAAAGAACGTAAAAAATACGGTCTTAAAGGCGCTCGTCGTGCACCTCAGTTCTCAAAACGTTAATTTTACGTTTCAAAGCTCTCAACTATGGGTTGGGGGCTTTTTTTTATTTTCTTTTCAGAATAAAAGCAGAAGTGATGAAACAGGCATCTGTTTTTGGCTATTAAAATGACCCTTTTTTCATTGCTGGTCTTTCTCACAAGGTTACGCAATCGTGTATGCTTTTAACAGTTCCCAGCACAAAATGTATCACTTTTTCAATTCAATGCTTAATGATCTATCTTGAGCGCCTGTAAACGAACGATGAGTTCTATATATCCAAAAGTCCTTTGCAAATGGTATACGCATTTATCGCTTGTAATCAAAACTAAAAAATTTTCCTTCGTTGTTGGAAATACAAAACCTTGTTTAACAAAGGGCCTATTACATCAAATGCATTCTTACAAAAGTGTCAAATGCCATAGGGCAATGCAAAGTGTAATGCCGGCATCAAGTGCTCTACCATTAATTTGATTTGAAAAAGTGATATTATATTCACTAGCCATAAAATCACACATCTCCTTTGTGAATTTATTGCGGTTTTATGAATTTTTTTCTGGATATGCAAAGGGAAAGCGGTATCAATATAGAAATATTTGTTATACTCTAAACATTAAAGTAAGGAGAACGATTCATGAATGCGTTAGTAGATCATAATAGCAAAGCCTGGGATCAAAAAGTAGAAACAGGCAATGAATGGACTGTTGCTGTAGAGCGGCATGTCATTGAACAAGCAAAAAGAGGGAATTGGGATATCAGGTTAACCCCTATTAAAAATGTGCCAAAGGATTGGTTTCCTCCTGTAAAAGGCTTGAAGGTGCTTTGTTTGGCCTCAGGAGGCGGACAGCAGGCCCCGGTTTTGGCGGCAGCCGGAGCGGATGTCACAGTCTTAGATAACTCAGAACAGCAGCTGGAGCAGGACAGAATGGTTGCTGATCGCGACGGCTTGACCATACGTACTGTTAAAGGAAGTATGGATGATCTCAGTCAATTTGAAAATGAATCATTTGATTTCATCGTACACCCAGTTGCCAATGTTTTTGTTGAAAATATCCTGCCGGTCTGGAAAGAAGCGCACCGCGTGCTGAAAAGAAATGGCACTTTAATCTCGGGGTTTGTTAATCCAGTTGTTTTTCTGTTTGACATTGAATTAGAAGAGCAGGGCGTTTTAAAAGTAAAGCACTCCATTCCATACGCCGACTCAGAAGATCTTCCAAAACATAAGGTGAAAAAGCTGATTGAAAATAATGAAGCGCTGGAATTCGGGCATTCCTTAGAAGACCAAATTAAGGGACAGCTCGACGCCGGTTTTATCGTCACAGGTTTTTATGAAGATAAAGGCGGTTTTGTGCTGGATCAATACATTAATACATATTCTGCAACAAGAAGCATTAAAGTATGAAGGCAGCGACCTATTAGAGGGAGCTGCTTTTTATTATTGTGATGCCTCTGCACTTACAAGCGAACACACGTTCCTTCCTCCGCAGAAAGCTGCTTTTTTTAGATGTGCAAGTTATCAACACCTTCATTTGGGCGAATTTCCAACCGTATTCGGGCATGGTTTCACCTCCCAAACCTCAAAATAACCGGTAAAAGGAGAGTGAATTTGTATGGCAGAGGTACTGTCTTTTATGGATGTGAAACGGCAAAAGGATTTTGAATTAGAAAAAAACTTGCTTAAAGAACTCTCACTTAGACAAATCATTCAGTCTGTAAAGGCCTGTCTTACTCCGTTATTTCCATTTTTGCAGGATGAAAGGGACGTTATGACTGAAGGCTGTATTGATTTTGCGATAGAAGCCTATTTGTTAGGAGGGCGTTTTGGGGTTTTCGGGTATTATGGAGAATCTATGCAAAGTGTTAGTGCCCGCTCTGCAAGGGAAGAAGAAGAGCTTCGTATGGAGTTTTTTGAATATCTTTATCATTGGACACATGAGCAATACACAACATTTGATAAAAACACAGTATATGAAGCAGCGCGAAAATTCATCAAAGATTGGTGGACAGAAGGGTTTGTCCAAAGAGAAAAACAATGTAAGCTTCGTATGCGTTAATCATATTTCCCACCCCTGTCCCATACTTATGTAATAACGGACAAGCGGGAGGGGAAGGGATGAGGAAAAAGCTTAAATGGCTCAGTTTTATGCTTGGCTTTATCGTATTACTGTTTCTATTCAAGTATCAATTCAACAATAGCGATTCTTGGAATCCATGGAGTCTGCCTTTGAGCGGGAAAATTATTTACCTTGATCCAGGTCATGGCGGGCCGGACGGAGGAGCAGTAGGCGGCAAGCTGTTAGAGAAGGATATAACTCTGGAGGTGGCCTTCAGAGTCAGGGATTATCTTCAGGAACAAGGGGCCCTAGTGGTGATGACTAGAGAAAGTGACACCGATCTAGCTCCTGAAGGGACAAGAGGCTATAGTAAGCGAAAAGGGGAAGACTTAAGACAGCGAGTGAAATTAATTAACAACTCAGAGGCTGAGCTCTACCTTAGCATTCATCTTAATGCAATCCCGTCACAAAAATGGAGCGGAGCCCAAAGCTTTTATTACGGAAAATACGAGGAAAACGAGAAAATTGCAAAATACATCCAGGATGAGTTGAGAACAAACCTAGAGAATACAACCCGAAAAGCAAAGCGAATTCATGGAATTTACTTAATGCAAAACGTCACAAAACCAGGTGCGCTTGTAGAAGTCGGTTTTTTATCCAATCCTGGCGAAGCTAAGATGCTGGGAAAACCGAAATATCAGGACAAAGTGGCATCTTCCATATATAAAGGAATATTGAGATACTTTACAGAAAAAGGCGACCCTCCGGAGTAAAGGAGGGTTTTCTCATGGTTCTAAGCATAAGACACCCGCTGTTTATGTATGATATAATACTGTTTGTAAACGAATACACAAAAGGGTGAGGTTCGATGATAAGAGAAGATGAAGTAAGAAAACTAGTCGGTGAAATGCGCGAACCTTTTCTTCAAAGACCTCTGGGAGAATTGGATGCCGTTAAGGAAGTAAAAATAAAGCCTGAAAAACGGCATGTCAGTGTGAAAGTGGCTCTTGCAAAAACCGGGACAGCAGAACAAATGCAGGTTCAGCAAGAAATCGTAAACGTCTTAAAAGGGGCAGGCGCTGAGACGGTAGGCCTTCGATTTGAAGAGCTGCCTGAAGAAACAGTTGCGAAATTTCGGGCGCCGTCAACTGAGAAAAAAACATTGTTAACTATGGATAACCCGCCGGTCTTCCTTGCTGTAGCAAGCGGAAAAGGTGGAGTAGGCAAATCAACTGTGTCAGTGAACCTTGCTATTTCTCTGGCTCGGCTTGGGAAAAAGGTCGGTTTAATTGACGCGGATATCTATGGCTTTAGTGTGCCGGATATGATGGGCATTACAGTGCGTCCAACAATTGAAGGAGACAAACTGCTCCCTGTTGAACGCTTCGGGGTAAAGGTCATGTCGATGGGCTTCTTCGTTGAAGAAAATGCTCCTGTCGTCTGGAGAGGCCCGATGCTGGGCAAGATGCTCAACAACTTTTTCCACGAAGTAGAATGGGGAGAAGTAGACTATATCGTTCTTGATCTTCCACCTGGAACAGGGGACGTTGCACTTGATGTACATACAATGCTTCCGAGCAGTAAAGAAATTATCGTGTCAACGCCGCATCCGACTGCAGCCTTTGTTGCGGCCAGAGCGGGATCTATGGCTATTAAAACAGATCATGAGGTCGTTGGCGTCATAGAGAACATGGCTTATTATGAAAGTGCAAAGACTGGGGAAAGAGAATATGTCTTTGGCAAAGGCGGCGGAGATAAACTTGCTGAGGAGCTTAAAGTGCCTTTGCTCGGCAGAATACCGTTAAAGCAGCCTGATTGGGATAAAGACCAATTTGCTCCGTCTGTTTATGACGCAAGCCATCCAATCGGTGAAATATATCATGACATTGCAAGTAAAGTTGTTGAAAAAATGGAAGTGCAAATATAAAAAAGGCTAACCGGGATTTTTTGATCCCGGCTCCCCTTTACTCACCTTCTTTAGCTGTTTCAGCTGCTGCTTTTTTCAGTTCATCTTCGAACTGTTTTTTGTAAAGCGGACTAGAAAGTGTTTCGGTAATTACTTGTTCTAAATAACTGCGGAATTCTTGGCTTTTTGCCAGTTCGCTGTATTTTTTATTCATTCCAGGGTCCTGCATAACACTCATCAGCATTTTCTGATAATCCGGATCCTTCATCAGCTTTTTAATTACTTTTTCATGCTCTGTTTGAAGGGTTTTAGCAAAGCTTTCCGCAAATTCAGTGTCTTCAAAGATGTTTTTCCAAAAATCCGCACCTTTTTTAGAGGTGAGTGTTTTTTCTATTGTTCCTTTAATGGCATCCTGATCAATCACCAGTGCTTCATTCATCGCATCATCGTTTAATAATTCCTTAATTGCTTTCTTTCCATCATCTGTTTTTAATATATCAACAACCATTTTTTTGGTCTGATCATAATCCATATCCGCTGCTTGGTCTTTTGGAGCGCAAGCTGTTACAGATAATATCAAAAAACAGCCCATCAATAGCGTTTTGGCTTTTGACATGCTTAAGCTCCTTTCACATACTTATCTTACTTTTAATATGATTCATCCGGTTGGAATTATACATAACAAAATATCGCGATGTGCGATTTTTGAGGGGTTGAATAAAGAAATGAAAAGCCGTGGCTTAGTTCGTTTTTTCTTTTCTATTTTAGCTGTTGGAGCGGTTGTCACGAGTATTGTGGGTTTTGCTTTAAAATGGGGGGAGTATAAGGAGCTGTTTCTGAATTTTGAAGCGGGCCAGATTTTCTCTGTTTTATTTTGGTTTATCGGTGTCGGCATGATTTTTAGTGTCATCAGTCAAATGGGCTTTTTCGTATTTTTAACAGTCCACCGGTTTGCTCTCGAAATATTAAGATCTTCATCTTTATGGAATTTACTGCAGCTGTTTTTGATCCTGTTTGTCGCTTTTGATTTAATGTACGTGCGGTTTTTATTTTTTGGAGATAGCGGAGAATCAATGGCTGGCTATGCTTGGCTGCCGTTATTTTTAATGATTTTCGGTTTGCTTACCGCGTATATAAAACAAAAGCAGTCCTCAAAGAAAACGTTTGTGTCATCTTTATTTTTAATGGTTGTGATTACTGCATTGGAATGGTTTCCTGCGCTCAGAGTAAATGATGAGGACTGGCTTTACTTAATGCTCTTTCCGTTAATGGCGTGTAATGCTTTTCAATTACTGATGCTGCCGAAGTTTGCAGCGAAATGATTTATTTTACCTCGGCGGATTTAGCATCTGTGTTTGCTATGAGATCTCCCACGTTGACATTTTTTAAGCCTTTTTCTCTTATATGATGGATAATCTCAGGCAGGGCTTCTTCTGTTTGTTTAGCGGAGTCTGAGGCGTGTAAAAGAATAATGTCTCCTCCTGAAACTTGACGGTTTACATTATCGACGATTTTTTCAACACCTGGATTCGTCCAGTCATGGGAATTCACACTATAGTGAACGACTGTATAGTTGTACTGCTTTGCGATTGATAGGACATTTTTATTGAACTGACCGGTAGGAGGTCTTAATAGCCGTATGTCTTTAATTCCTAGTTTTTCAAAGGCTGTCTGCGCTCGATTAATGTCCTTTTTTATTTCACTATCCTCTAGATTTGCATAGTTTTTATAAGCATAACCCATACTCCCTATTTGATGGCCGTCCTTTACAATGCGAGCCACCGTGTCCGGGTGGCGTTCGGCCCAAGAAGCGGAAAGAAAAAAAGTCGCGTTTTTGATGCCGTTGGCTTTCAGGGTATTAAGAATAGGCTCGGCTTTTTTATCACCCCAGCTGATATCAAAGGTAAGAGCAATGTCTTTTGAATCTGTTTCTCCTTTATAAATGGCTTTCGGTCCGCTGTCAGTCGAAAACACAGGGAGCGGCACAGCTCTTTGAATATAAAAAAAGCTGGCTGCAGCAAATGCGGCGATAAGTATAATAATCAATTGTTTAACGCGTTTTATGTGCCATACATAGAAGTGATTCACTGATGATGCCTCCTTATCTTGTCCATCATTCTTGTGTTACATCTTATGTGCCTGGCCAAATGAATATAACTGAATAAAAGTCTCTTTAAAACCAGATTAATTTAGTTATTGACCTTTTAATAGTAACCATGTTATATTATTATTCGTCGCTGATGAACAGCTGACAACAAATAAAAGCTTCATTAACCTTTTAAAAAAGGTGTTGACTTAAAAGAAACTGAATGTTATAGTAATAAAGCTGCTTCGTTAAGAAGCATGATGATCTTTGAAAACTAAACAAGACAAAACGTACCTGTTAATTCAAGTTTTATTATAAAATCGCACAGCGATGTGCGTAGTCAGTCAAACTACTTTATCGGAGAGTTTGATCCTGGCTCAGGACGAACGCTGGCGGCGTGCCTAATACATGCAAGTCGAGCGGACAGATGGGAGCTTGCTCCCTGATGTTAGCGGCGGACGGGTGAGTAACACGTGGGTAACCTGCCTGTAAGACTGGGATAACTCCGGGAAACCGGGGCTAATACCGGATGCTTGTTTGAACCGCATGGTTCAAACATAAAAGGTGGCTTCGGCTACCACTTACAGATGGACCCGCGGCGCATTAGCTAGTTGGTGAGGTAACGGCTCACCAAGGCAACGATGCGTAGCCGACCTGAGAGGGTGATCGGCCACACTGGGACTGAGACACGGCCCAGACTCCTACGGGAGGCAGCAGTAGGGAATCTTCCGCAATGGACGAAAGTCTGACGGAGCAACGCCGCGTGAGTGATGAAGGTTTTCGGATCGTAAAGCTCTGTTGTTAGGGAAGAACAAGTACCGTTCGAATAGGGCGGTACCTTGACGGTACCTAACCAGAAAGCCACGGCTAACTACGTGCCAGCAGCCGCGGTAATACGTAGGTGGCAAGCGTTGTCCGGAATTATTGGGCGTAAAGGGCTCGCAGGCGGTTCCTTAAGTCTGATGTGAAAGCCCCCGGCTCAACCGGGGAGGGTCATTGGAAACTGGGGAACTTGAGTGCAGAAGAGGAGAGTGGAATTCCACGTGTAGCGGTGAAATGCGTAGAGATGTGGAGGAACACCAGTGGCGAAGGCGACTCTCTGGTCTGTAACTGACGCTGAGGAGCGAAAGCGTGGGGAGCGAACAGGATTAGATACCCTGGTAGTCCACGCCGTAAACGATGAGTGCTAAGTGTTAGGGGGTTTCCGCCCCTTAGTGCTGCAGCTAACGCATTAAGCACTCCGCCTGGGGAGTACGGTCGCAAGACTGAAACTCAAAGGAATTGACGGGGGCCCGCACAAGCGGTGGAGCATGTGGTTTAATTCGAAGCAACGCGAAGAACCTTACCAGGTCTTGACATCCTCTGACAATCCTAGAGATAGGACGTCCCCTTCGGGGGCAGAGTGACAGGTGGTGCATGGTTGTCGTCAGCTCGTGTCGTGAGATGTTGGGTTAAGTCCCGCAACGAGCGCAACCCTTGATCTTAGTTGCCAGCATTCAGTTGGGCACTCTAAGGTGACTGCCGGTGACAAACCGGAGGAAGGTGGGGATGACGTCAAATCATCATGCCCCTTATGACCTGGGCTACACACGTGCTACAATGGACAGAACAAAGGGCAGCAAAACCGCGAGGTTAAGCCAATCCCACAAATCTGTTCTCAGTTCGGATCGCAGTCTGCAACTCGACTGCGTGAAGCTGGAATCGCTAGTAATCGCGGATCAGCATGCCGCGGTGAATACGTTCCCGGGCCTTGTACACACCGCCCGTCACACCACGAGAGTTTGTAACACCCGAAGTCGGTGAGGTAACCTTTATGGAGCCAGCCGCCGAAGGTGGGACAGATGATTGGGGTGAAGTCGTAACAAGGTAGCCGTATCGGAAGGTGCGGCTGGATCACCTCCTTTCTAAGGATATTTACGGAATATAAGACCTTGGGTCTTATAAACAGAACGTTCCCTGTCTTGTTTAGTTTTGAAGGATCATTCCTTCGAAACGTGTTCTTTGAAAACTAGATAACAGTAGACATCACATTCAATTAGTAACACAAGATATCACATAGTGATTCTTTTTAACGGTTAAGTTAGAAAGGGCGCACGGTGGATGCCTTGGCACTAGGAGCCGATGAAGGACGGGACGAACACCGATATGCTTCGGGGAGCTGTAAGCAAGCTTTGATCCGGAGATTTCCGAATGGGGAAACCCACCACTCGTAATGGAGTGGTATCCATATCTGAATTCATAGGATATGAGAAGGCAGACCCGGGGAACTGAAACATCTAAGTACCCGGAGGAAGAGAAAGCAAATGCGATTCCCTGAGTAGCGGCGAGCGAAACGGGATTAGCCCAAACCAAGAGGCTTGCCTCTTGGGGTTGTAGGACACTCTATACGGAGTTACAAAGGAACGAGGTAGATGAAGAGGTCTGGAAAGGCCCGCCATAGAAGGTAACAGCCCTGTAGTCAAAACTTCGTTCTCTCCAGAGTGGATCCTGAGTACGGCGGAACACGTGAAATTCCGTCGGAATCCGGGAGGACCATCTCCCAAGGCTAAATACTCCCTAGTGACCGATAGTGAACCAGTACCGTGAGGGAAAGGTGAAAAGCACCCCGGAAGGGGAGTGAAAGAGATCCTGAAACCGTGTGCCTACAAGTAGTCAGAGCCCGTTAACGGGTGATGGCGTGCCTTTTGTAGAATGAACCGGCGAGTTACGATCCCGTGCAAGGTTAAGCAGAAGATGCGGAGCCGCAGCGAAAGCGAGTCTGAATAGGGCGCATGAGTACGTGGTCGTAGACCCGAAACCAGGTGATCTACCCATGTCCAGGGTGAAGTTCAGGTAACACTGAATGGAGGCCCGAACCCACGCACGTTGAAAAGTGCGGGGATGAGGTGTGGGTAGGGGTGAAATGCCAATCGAACCTGGAGATAGCTGGTTCTCTCCGAAATAGCTTTAGGGCTAGCCTCAAGGTAAGAGTCTTGGAGGTAGAGCACTGATTGGACTAGGGGCCCCTACCGGGTTACCGAATTCAGTCAAACTCCGAATGCCAATGACTTATCCTTGGGAGTCAGACTGCGAGTGATAAGATCCGTAGTCGAAAGGGAAACAGCCCAGACCGCCAGCTAAGGTCCCAAAGTATACGTTAAGTGGAAAAGGATGTGGAGTTGCTTAGACAACCAGGATGTTGGCTTAGAAGCAGCCACCATTTAAAGAGTGCGTAATAGCTCACTGGTCGAGTGACTCTGCGCCGAAAATGTACCGGGGCTAAACGTATCACCGAAGCTGCGGACTGTTCTTCGAACAGTGGTAGGAGAGCGTTCTAAGGGCTGTGAAGCCAGACCGGAAGGACTGGTGGAGCGCTTAGAAGTGAGAATGCCGGTATGAGTAGCGAAAGAGGGGTGAGAATCCCCTCCACCGAATGCCTAAGGTTTCCTGAGGAAGGCTCGTCCGCTCAGGGTTAGTCGGGACCTAAGCCGAGGCCGAAAGGCGTAGGCGATGGACAACAGGTTGATATTCCTGTACCACCTCCTCACCATTTGAGCAATGGGGGGACGCAGGAGGATAGGGTAAGCGCGGTATTGGATATCCGCGTCCAAGCAGTTAGGCTGGGAAATAGGCAAATCCGTTTCCCATAAGGCTGAGCTGTGATGGCGAGCGAAATTTAGTAGCGAAGTTCCTGATTCCACACTGCCAAGAAAAGCCTCTAGCGAGGTGAGAGGTGCCCGTACCGCAAACCGACACAGGTAGGCGAGGAGAGAATCCTAAGGTGATCGAGAGAACTCTCGTTAAGGAACTCGGCAAAATGACCCCGTAACTTCGGGAGAAGGGGTGCTCTGTTAGGGTGAAAGCCCGAGAGAGCCGCAGTGAATAGGCCCAGGCGACTGTTTAGCAAAAACACAGGTCTCTGCGAAGCCGTAAGGCGAAGTATAGGGGCTGACGCCTGCCCGGTGCTGGAAGGTTAAGAGGAGCGCTTAGCGTAAGCGAAGGTGCGAATTGAAGCCCCAGTAAACGGCGGCCGTAACTATAACGGTCCTAAGGTAGCGAAATTCCTTGTCGGGTAAGTTCCGACCCGCACGAAAGGCGCAACGATCTGGGCACTGTCTCAACGAGAGACTCGGTGAAATTATAGTACCTGTGAAGATGCAGGTTACCCGCGACAGGACGGAAAGACCCCGTGGAGCTTTACTGCAGCCTGATATTGAATGTTGGTACAGCTTGTACAGGATAGGTAGGAGCCTTGGAAACCGGAGCGCCAGCTTCGGTGGAGGCATCGGTGGGATACTACCCTGGCTGTATTGACCTTCTAACCCGCCGCCCTTATCGGGCGGGGAGACAGTGTCAGGTGGGCAGTTTGACTGGGGCGGTCGCCTCCTAAAAGGTAACGGAGGCGCCCAAAGGTTCCCTCAGAATGGTTGGAAATCATTCGCAGAGTGTAAAGGCACAAGGGAGCTTGACTGCGAGACCTACAAGTCGAGCAGGGACGAAAGTCGGGCTTAGTGATCCGGTGGTTCCGCATGGAAGGGCCATCGCTCAACGGATAAAAGCTACCCCGGGGATAACAGGCTTATCTCCCCCAAGAGTCCACATCGACGGGGAGGTTTGGCACCTCGATGTCGGCTCATCGCATCCTGGGGCTGTAGTCGGTCCCAAGGGTTGGGCTGTTCGCCCATTAAAGCGGTACGCGAGCTGGGTTCAGAACGTCGTGAGACAGTTCGGTCCCTATCCGTCGCGGGCGCAGGAAATTTGAGAGGAGCTGTCCTTAGTACGAGAGGACCGGGATGGACGCACCGCTGGTGTACCAGTTGTTCTGCCAAGGGCATCGCTGGGTAGCTATGTGCGGACGGGATAAGTGCTGAAAGCATCTAAGCATGAAGCCCCCCTCAAGATGAGATTTCCCATTCCGCAAGGAAGTAAGATCCCTGAAAGATGATCAGGTTGATAGGTCTGAGGTGGAAGTGTGGCGACACATGGAGCTGACAGATACTAATCGATCGAGGACTTAACCTAATTTCTAATGATGTCACACCTGTTATCTAGTTTTGAGAGAACACTCTCAATTGTTTGGTGGCGATAGCGAAGAGGTCACACCCGTTCCCATGCCGAACACGGAAGTTAAGCTCTTCAGCGCCGATGGTAGTCGGGGGTTTCCCCCTGTGAGAGTAGGACGCCGCCAAGCAGTTTTATCTATTTCTACCATGTTTGTTTATGAAGCTTATATCATTCCGCAGTAGCTCAGTGGTAGAGCTATCGGCTGTTAACCGATCGGTCGTAGGTTCGAATCCTACCTGCGGAGCCATTGCTTCCATAGCTCAGCAGGTAGAGCACTTCCATGGTAAGGAAGAGGTCAGCGGTTCGAGCCCGCTTGGAAGCTTTATTTAAATGCATTACTCTTACCAAGGTTTCTCAAAAAAGAGAAAGCTTTTTTTATTGCGATATGCGGAAGTAGTTCAGTGGTAGAACACCACCTTGCCAAGGTGGGGGTCGCGGGTTCGAATCCCGTCTTCCGCTCCATTATTTCATCCCAACGGGATTCGATACAAGTGAAAGTGCGCCCGTAGCTCAATTGGATAGAGCGTTTGACTACGGATCAAAAGGTTAGGGGTTCGACTCCTCTCGGGCGCGCCATATATTATTTTAATATGAGGAATCGGGAAGTAGCTCAGCTTGGTAGAGCACATGGTTTGGGACCATGGGGTCGCAGGTTCGAATCCTGTCTTCCCGACCATTTTTATGGGGCCTTAGCTCAGCTGGGAGAGCGCCTGCTTTGCACGCAGGAGGTCAGCGGTTCGATCCCGCTAGGCTCCACCAAAAAAGATTCAAAAAAAGTTGTTGACTTTGAAAAAGTGACGTTGTATACTAATAAAGTTGCTTTAACAAAGCGATAAACAAAATGATCTTTGAAAACTAAACAAGACAAAACGTACCTGTTAATTCAAGTTTTATTATAAAATCGCACAGCGATGTGCGTAGTCAGTCAAACTACTTTATCGGAGAGTTTGATCCTGGCTCAGGACGAACGCTGGCGGCGTGCCTAATACATGCAAGTCGAGCGGACAGATGGGAGCTTGCTCCCTGATGTTAGCGGCGGACGGGTGAGTAACACGTGGGTAACCTGCCTGTAAGACTGGGATAACTCCGGGAAACCGGGGCTAATACCGGATGCTTGTTTGAACCGCATGGTTCAAACATAAAAGGTGGCTTCGGCTACCACTTACAGATGGACCCGCGGCGCATTAGCTAGTTGGTGAGGTAACGGCTCACCAAGGCAACGATGCGTAGCCGACCTGAGAGGGTGATCGGCCACACTGGGACTGAGACACGGCCCAGACTCCTACGGGAGGCAGCAGTAGGGAATCTTCCGCAATGGACGAAAGTCTGACGGAGCAACGCCGCGTGAGTGATGAAGGTTTTCGGATCGTAAAGCTCTGTTGTTAGGGAAGAACAAGTACCGTTCGAATAGGGCGGTACCTTGACGGTACCTAACCAGAAAGCCACGGCTAACTACGTGCCAGCAGCCGCGGTAATACGTAGGTGGCAAGCGTTGTCCGGAATTATTGGGCGTAAAGGGCTCGCAGGCGGTTCCTTAAGTCTGATGTGAAAGCCCCCGGCTCAACCGGGGAGGGTCATTGGAAACTGGGGAACTTGAGTGCAGAAGAGGAGAGTGGAATTCCACGTGTAGCGGTGAAATGCGTAGAGATGTGGAGGAACACCAGTGGCGAAGGCGACTCTCTGGTCTGTAACTGACGCTGAGGAGCGAAAGCGTGGGGAGCGAACAGGATTAGATACCCTGGTAGTCCACGCCGTAAACGATGAGTGCTAAGTGTTAGGGGGTTTCCGCCCCTTAGTGCTGCAGCTAACGCATTAAGCACTCCGCCTGGGGAGTACGGTCGCAAGACTGAAACTCAAAGGAATTGACGGGGGCCCGCACAAGCGGTGGAGCATGTGGTTTAATTCGAAGCAACGCGAAGAACCTTACCAGGTCTTGACATCCTCTGACAATCCTAGAGATAGGACGTCCCCTTCGGGGGCAGAGTGACAGGTGGTGCATGGTTGTCGTCAGCTCGTGTCGTGAGATGTTGGGTTAAGTCCCGCAACGAGCGCAACCCTTGATCTTAGTTGCCAGCATTCAGTTGGGCACTCTAAGGTGACTGCCGGTGACAAACCGGAGGAAGGTGGGGATGACGTCAAATCATCATGCCCCTTATGAC